>DAOUVA010000057.1 GCA_030667885.1 Phycisphaerae bacterium | reverse complement strand
TGTTCGGGAACTTTATTCTCTCTATAAGACGGATGCGCCGGCTTCTGGAAAAGGTATTGGTTTGCCCGGATATCTCAGTTAGCTTTGCGATGGTTGAATCTGCCAAATCCCGGGACGGGCCGGCCGGAACCTGCTCATTGTTGAGAGCATTGACAGCTTGTTCCAGGATATTTTCACTTTCTCTTTCTTTCATAATACAACCTCATTTTTTTCTTTCGTCGAGACCTCAAAAGATTTCCGTAATTTCGCTCTGGCCCGATGGAGTAGAACACCGGCGGCATTTGTCTTAATGCCAAGCTCTTTCGCTATCTGCCGATAGCTCATATCATTCAGGTATCGCATGCAAAATACCTGCGATTCGGCCGGCGGCAGTTCAGTTAGCAACTCTCGAAGCCTGGCAATCAACTCCTGATGCTGTGCCATTTGAACCGGGCCCGGATTTCTGCTCGGCACAGCAACCCAGTCAGCCGTTACAACGTGATTGTCAGACCGGTGGAATCTTTTTCGCAACTGGTCTATCGCACGTACGGTAGCCAGACGCATTAACAGGGCAGAAAAATTCCTGATACGCTGACGCTGCGAGAATTCCAAAGCACAAACAAATGTTTCCTGGAAACAGTCGGCGGCATCAGCACGGTTGCCAAGAAGCCTGTAAGCAGTCTGCCAAACCGCTGGGCCGTGTTTTTCGATAATTGTCTGCCAGTCAATCACTTGTAAGCATATCTCCTTTTGAACAGCCGCCGTTATTATATTATTATAGTCGCCGGGCCGCCTTTTTTATTACAAAAATTCTCGATGCCCGGCTCTTTTCTTCATATAAAATATCAAGTATCAATAAAAAATGTTTTTTTGTTTGATTTGCTGAAATTTTTCTTGCAATGCTTTTGGCCGCGTGGCAAAATTGGAGCATCCCAGCCTGTCGATGGCAGGTCTTAGGCAGACCGAAAATTTTTTTGAGGGAGCTCAGAATGACTGGAAAAGTCAGAAGCAGGAAATCAGGAGCAGGAAGCTTTGTCTTTTGGCTTGATTTAATTACAGTTTTTACCTTTGCCCTTCTTTTGTTATGCACAACACTGTTTGTCGGGTGCAAAAGCCAGGGAGTGGCTGGAACCGGCGAAGTTCGAACTGTACCCGCAGAACAAAGGAAAGCCGATTTACTGAAGACACTCGACCGTAAGTTTGAAAATCCACAGGCCCATTACGAATTAGGCCAGATATATCAGTCTGAGAGACAGTGGCTGAAGGCAGAGTATCATTACAACACAGCTTTGAGTTTCGATCCGGCTCTCAGCGAGGCCCAGGCGGCAACGGTAAAAGTATTTCTCGAAAGCGGTAATATAGCCAAGTCTAAAACTTATGCAGATATCCGTATAAACCAAGCTGCCAGTTCAGCAGATGCTTCGTTCCGGCTCGGATTAGCGTTCCAGAAGCAGCTTCTTGATGAATATGCTTTCGATTGTTATATGCAGGCGCTTCACTTGGCGCCGACTTCCGCGAAAGTTCAAAAACAACTCGGCTATTATTATCTGGGTAAGAACGATAAAGTACGTGCCGAGGAACATTTTAAACGCAGTTTTCAGCTTGACCCCGTACAGCCGGAGGTGGCCGGTGAATTAGGCAGGCTCGGAGTGGAAGTAAGAATACCGCGTAAGGCAGAGAGAAGCCCGAGGAAAGTGAACAAGATAGCTGATGAGAAAGGTACATAACGGGTCCCGAAACAAGGCTATAATGATGTATATTGGGACCTTCTGGGGCATCTATTGAGCGTCATCTTATATTTAACGGTTGTGGGACCGTATGTTTGTTCTTTTTCATTGCCCCGTAGCGAACGGATGCGCTGCGGGGTTTTTTTCTGATTTTCAATTTGCTTTTTTTTCAATTGTCGAAAGTTGATTTCCGTCACCCGGTTTTAAGGAGTGAATATTATGTTTGGACTGCACATCGCGGATATTTGTATTTTGGGATTGTATTTGGTGGCTATGGGGGCGATTGGCTTCTGGACAGCAGGGAAGATAAAAAAAAGCTCCGATTTTTTTATGCCTCGCAGCTTCGGCAAGGCAATGATGGTAATGTTTGGCTTCGGGGCCGGTACGCATTCCGACCAGGCAGTGGGTGTCGCGTCGAAGAGCTTTTCGAGCGGACTTTCCGGAATATGGTATCAATGGCTTTGGCTTCCGTGTACACCCTTTTACTGGCTTATTGCACCTGTTATGAGGCGGTTTCGTGCGATAACTACTGGTGATGTCTTTGAAGCACGGTACAACCGTAGCGTTGCGAAGCTGTACGCGGTTATCGGTATGCTGAACCTTTCGGTGAATATCGGTTTGATGCTGCGTGGTTCGAGCGAGGTTATATCAGCCAGTACGGGGGAGCTCTTGTCAGCGAACCTGGCGATTTTGTTGATGACTGTGGTTTTTGTGATATATGGCGTGGCTGGTGGTCTTGCGGCAGCGATTATCACAGATTTTATCCAGGGCATTCTGACGATAATTTTTTCGTTCCTTCTGTTGCCACTGATCATGAACGCGGTCGGCGGGATGGACGGGATTCGCGAGGCGATAGCCGATCCCCAGCAGCTTTCGTTGGTTGCCCCTGCCGGGATAACGGCTTTCTACATCGCGATTATTGCGTTCAACGGACTGGTGGGAATCGTGACGCAGCCGCACACCATGAGCAACTGTGCCGCGGGCAAAACGGAGATGGAAGGAAGGTTCGGGTGGATGTTCGGAAACATGCTCAAACGCGTCTGCACGGTCCCGTGGTGCCTGACGGGACTTGCTGCGATTGTGTATTTCGGCAACAAAGGCATCGAGGTCGAGCCAGACAAGGTCTTCGGTGCGGTCGCGGGTGACTTTCTGCCGAAGATTATGCCGGGCATCCTTGGCATATTCCTTGCCGCACTATTGGCATCGGTCATGAGTTCATGTGACGCGTTTATGATAGCCTCCTCGGGTTTGTTCACAGAAAACATTTACAGGCCTTTGGTGCCGGGCCGCCCCCAGGGACACTATCTCACGGTCGGGCGGATAGCTGCGGTGGTCGTGGTCTCCGGTGGCGTTGTCTTCGCTTATGGACTGCGAGGCGTGGTGGAAGGACTGGAGATATTCTGGAAGATATCGGCGATGATGGGAATTGCCTTCTGGCTTGGATTATTCTGGAGGCGAATGACTACCGCCGGCGCCTGGGCAACGACACTGATCGGCTTCGCCGTGATGTTGTTTACAAGTGAAATAGCGTTTGGCAAGCACGACATCTGGAATTTCAACGAGCATTTTGCGGCGTATCTTCCGCAGTTCATGTTGTTCGACGACAAACTTCACCTGCCGTGGCAGATGATTCTGTATCTGGGGGCAGGTCTGGTAAGCGGGATTGTGGTCAGCTTAGTAACGAAGCCGGTAGCTGAAGAAAAACTCGACAGATTCTACGCGCTTATCCGGACGCCTATTACGCCGGGCGAGCAGGTATCTGCTGCCTGCACTTTACCTGAGGGTGCTGTGGTACCTGAGAAAAGAAACATCTTTCCAAATACGAATCTGGAATTTGCAATTCCTTCACGTACATCAGTGATTGGTTTTTTAATCGGCTGGGTGTGCGTGGCAGCGATAGTCTGCTCGGTGTATCTGATTGCAAAGGCTTAGTCGATACTTCCGCCTTCGCTGAAAATTCCTGTCTCGACGGGGCCGAGCCACGGCGGGCTGCGGTCCTGCAACGATATCAGCAAGACTTGCTCTTGAGGTAATGGAAGCTGTTTTACAATAATTAACGGCTAATTGAGATAAGTTTTATGGAAAAACTAACTTTTTATATTGTTGACGTATTTGCAGAAGAGAAATATGCAGGTAATCAACTTGCGGTTATTCGAGATGCAGCAGGACTGTCGGATGGCGAAATGCAGAATATCACTAAAGAAATGAATTATTCTGAGACAACCTTTATTTTGTCCGACGATCAGAGAAACGGCGGATACGACGTTCGCATTTTCACGCCGGCCCAGGAAGTGCCTTTTGCCGGACATCCCACACTTGGAACCGCTTACATCATACAGCAGGAAATTATAAAAGAACCGGTTGAGAAAATAATCCTGAATCTAAAAGTCGGCCGGATCCCTGTGACCTTCAATTACAATGGGAAAGAGAAGAATGTCTTAAGGATGAAACAAATTGAGCCGACTTTTGGTCAAATTGTTGAGCCGGAACAAATCTCACAAGTGCTCGGCATAAACGCCAGTGACATCGATGAAAGGTTTCCCGTCCAGGAAGTTTCCACAGGCATGTTTTTTATCATAGTACCATTGAAAACCTTAGACGCCGTTAAACGGGCAAAGGTCGCCAAAGAGAAATACTTCAAGCTGATTGAAAACAGGCAGGCTAAAGCTATTCTCGTCTTTTGTCCCGAAACTTACTCAAAGGAAAATGACCTGAATGTTAGAGTTTTTGTCGATTATTATGGAATTCCCGAAGACCCGGCCACGGGAAGCGGAAACGGTTGCCTGGCGGGATATTTGGTGAAACACCGTTATTTCGGCAAAGACCAAATTGATATTCGCGCCGAACAGGGTTATGAAATCGCAAGGCCTTCATTGATTTACTTAAGAGCCAAAGATACAGAAGGACAAATAGATATATCCGTTGGCGGAAAAGTTGTAATGGTTGCCAGGGGTGAATTGGTGTAACAAGATGGACCACATACTCAGATGCCACGAAATAGTGAAAGAAGACTTTGTCCGAGGTGACAACTGTTACCTTTACGACATCAGTGGCAATAAATATCTCGATCTCGAAGCGGGTATCTGGTGCACTGTACTCGGCCACAACCACCCTCGGATAAATAAAACGATAAAAGAGCAAGTTGATAACGTCATGCATCTGAATTATCGCTGTACAAACTTGTTGGCGGAAGAAGCAGCGGCTACGCTATTGGATACCGTGTCGTTACCTGATGGCAAGTGCATATTCCTGTCTTCTGGAAGCGAAGCGGTTGAATTCACTGTGAAGGCTGCAAGACTTGTGACCGGCAAAAGCAAATTCCTGACTTTGTCCGACTCATACTTATCGGCGTACGGCACAGCAGGAACAAAAGCATCCAAAACATGCGTCTGCTTTGACTGGCAGGAGTGCCGGAACTGCGAACAAACAAACGGCTGTGAAAATTGCTCAAAGCTCGTTGACATTACATTCGACGATATCGGAGCATTTGTCTTCGAGCCCGGAAGCAGTTCAGGCGCGGTGAGATTTCCACCTCAGAAGCTGATTGATGCAATTGTGAAGAAAACAAAAGATAACAAGGGTCTGATTGTAGTTGACGAGGTTACAACAGGCCTTGGAAGGACAGGAAAATGGTATGGGTTCGAGTACTATGAACTTGAGCCGGATGTTATTGCAATCGGAAAGGGTTTAGGCAACGGCTATCCGGTTAGCGCAGTGGCGATAAAGGGTGACATTGCAAATGAATTAGAGCAAAGTAAATTTCACTATGTACAATCCCATCAAAACGACCCTTTAGGATGCTCAATTGCACAGGAAGTTATACGTGTAATAAAACAAGAGGATCTTGTCGAAAGAAGCTCATCTCTGGGTGAATATTTTCTGGCTCTACTGCGTGAAATCGAAGGCCGGCACAAGGCCATCAAGGAGGTGCGGGGCAGAGGCTTAATGATCGGGATTGAATTTATAGAAAGCCATGATAAATTTTCGGTCGGATCTATCTACCACAAGATGTTAGATAGAGAATTTCTCATTGGATATAGTCAGAATTTGCATATGGTAGCGTTTCATCCTGCTTTGATAATGGAAAAACGTGCCATTGAAGACCTCGTAGAACAATTGGGTCACGTACTTGAAGAAATCGCTTGAGGAATTTGGAATGAAGCAATATAGGATAGATTATGAATCGATGGCGTGGGAATCACCGGCTGATGGTGTCAGGTTTAAGGCTTATGAACAAGGCAGCAAAAAGCTGCGGTTAGTCGAATTTCATAAAGAGTTTATTGAGCGGGATTGGTGCACCAAAGGCCATATCGGCTATATTCTTGAAGGGCAAATGGAAATAGACTTTGATGGAGAGAAAATAGTATTCGGCCCCGGTGATGGAGTTTTTATTCCTGCAGGCCAGCAGCACAAACACAAAGGCCGAGTACTTACAGACAAAGTAAAAGCAATCCTGGTTGAAGATGTTTAACCTGGATCGGTAAATGAGTATCATTGAAAATGTATGGAGTAATCTTATGAGTGCGAAATCTGAAGAGGCGGTCGAAAGATTCAAAAAAGGTTTCAATTGCTCTCAGGCCGTAGTGGGAACTTTCAGTGAGCAGTTCGGTCTTGATTGCGATAAAGCTTCTAAAGTGGCAACAGGATTTGGCGGCGGAATGCGTATGGGCAGTACCTGCGGCGCGGTTACGGGGGCTTTTATGGTTCTCGGATTAAAATACGGAAGCAGCACGGCAAAAGACAAGGATGCAAAAGCAAAAACATATAAAAAAATCGAAGAATATACAAACCGATTCAAAAGCCGCAACAGCTCTGTCGCTTGCAGGGAACTGCTTGGCTGCGATATAAGTACGCCCGAGGGAATGAAAGAAGCACAGGAAAAAGGCCTTTTTTCTTCAACATGCCCCCGGATGGTGCAGGATGCAGTTGAGATTCTTGAAGAAATGTTGAATGAATAGAAACAGTCGGCAAAATATTGAAAAATGAAACAAATGAGAAATTTAAGCACAAAATTAAGAGAATCCCTTTTAGAAAAAGGTGCCTGCTTAGTTGGTTATGCGGATGTAAGTAATCTCGCTTATGAGGCGGCGGCAAACTTAAAAAATGCGGTATCTATAGCCGTTCCCCTCACTCCGTCGATCATTAATGAGATATCAAAAGGCCCGACTACAAGCTACTATAAAGAGTATAACAGAGCGAACAACTTACTGTCTGACTTGTGCGGCCATGCCGTGAATATCCTCATAACAGAAGGACACAAGGCTGTCGCGATTGAGCCTACTATAAAGGTGGTCGATTTAAGCAACATCGATGAACACCTTCCGCACAAAACCGTCGCAACAAAAGCGGCTCTCGGCTGGATAGGAAAATCCGCTTTACTTATTACAAAAAGATACGGCCCGGCTATTCGTCTGGCAACCGTGCTTACTGATGCCGAGCTGGATATTGCCGAACCGATAGAACAGTCAATGTGCGGCGATTGCCGCGACTGCGTTGACCATTGCCCTGCTAAGGCTATCAAAGGAAAAAACTGGCAACTGGGCTCTTCACGCGACGCTATATATGACGCATTTGCATGCTGTGCAACCGCGACAAAACTGGCGAACAAAATTGGGGTACAATCAACTATTTGCGGTATTTGCATAAATGTTTGCCCCTGGACACAAAAATATATTTCGCAGGAACAAAATAGTTGAGAAAAGCGGGATGCTGAAAATTACTCCGGCACAAACAGACGAAGATTTTGATATTGCCAAAAAACTTCTTGTAGAATATGCGGATTCTCTTGGTTTTCATTTAAGATTTCAGGACTTCGAAGGAGAATTAGCCAACCTTCCCGGTGATTATGTCAGTCCGGCCGGATGTCTTCTGCTTGCAGCATATAAAGAGCAGTCGGCTGGGTGCGTAGGGCTGAGAAAGCTTAGTGATGGAGTGTGCGAGTTGAAAAGATTATACGTCAAGCCATCGTTCCGAGGTTTGGGAATCGGCAGAACGCTCGTTGAAGCAGTTATTGAAGAGGCGCGAAAAATTGATTATAACTATATGCGCTTAGATACAGTCCCATCAATGGAGGTGGCAAGTGCGCTGTATGCTTCTGTCGGATTCAAAAAGGCCGGTGCGTATCGATACAATCCGATAGAGGACGCCGTATTTATGGAGCTAAAGCTCGGATAAACATATACAAGTAAAGGCTTTTAGTACCGAAGGAGAAAAGATGAACACCGTAAAATACAGGATTTTAACCAGTCTTATATGGATGTTTGCTGTGGGACCGGTTTTGGGCGCTGAGACGGTCTATGACATTCGAGACTTCGGGGCCAAAGCCGACGGCAAAACGCTGTGCACCAATTCCATCCAAAGAGCAATAGACAAATGCGCCAAAGACGGCGGCGGAACTGTTTACCTGGGGCAGGGAACTTTTCTGTCCGGCACTATCTATATGAAAAGCGGCGTAACGCTCAAGCTCGATCCCGCCTGTACGCTGTTGGGCAGTAAAAACCTAAAGGATTATCCCAAGACTGTACCTGCCTTCAGGTCGTACACCGACAATTATACGGACAAGAGTCTGATTTACGGCGAAAAGCTGGAACGAATCGCCATCATCGGAAGCGGCACCATAGACGGCCAGGGTGCTTCGTTCAAAGGGCCATATAAGGTGCGGCCATATACGATTCGATTTATTCAGTGTCGAAATGTCACGGTAAAGGACGTAACACTTAAAAACTCACCAATGTGGATGCAGCACTATTTAGCCTGTGACGATGTGCGCATCAGCGGAGTCACGGTCAGAAGTGTTGTCAACAACAACAATGACGGCATCAATATCGACTCCTGCGAAAGAGTCGTCATTTCAGATTGTAATATCCGTTCAGGAGACGATGCCATCGTACTAAAGAGCACCTCGGCCAGAGTGTGCAGAAACGTTACGGTCAGCAACTGCGTCCTGAGCACCCGCTGCAATGCGCTTAAGATGGGCACCGAATCCAACGGGGGCTTTGAGAATATCGTAATGACCGGCTGTTCGATTTATGATACACGTCTGGCGGGCGTGGCGCTGGAGATAGTGGATGGCGGCACAATGGACAGGGTCGTCGTCTCGAATATTACAATGAATAAAGTCGGAGCTCCAATATTTGTGCGGTTAGGCAATCGCGCCAGGCCTTTCAAGAAAGATATGGCAAAACCGGGCATGGGTATAATGCGCAATATTACGATAAGCAATATTGAAGCGACCGGCGCCAATGCCACAGGCTGCGCGATCTCCGGACTGCCGCAGGCAAAGATAGAGAACCTTACACTAAGCAACATTCGGCTTTCGTTCGCCGGCGGCGGAACCAAAGAGGATGCCGACAGGGCCGTCCCTGAAAACCCGGATGCCTACCCGGAGTACTCGATGTTCGGAAAACGACTGCCTGCCTATGGGCTTTATTGCCGTCACGTTAAAGGATTAAAGCTGCTCAACGTGCAGCTTCAATTAGCAAATGCCGACCAGCGTCAGGGAGTGGCCATGGAAGATGTTGAAGATGCACTGATCGACAACCTTACCGGCCCATATCCACCAGAGGCTGATTCGACAATTCGACTAACCAACGTCAAAGAAGTTATTATTCGCGGCAAAAACAACTGAGTATCTGAATAACGGAGAATGAATTTATGATTTTAGGGAAATATTCTTTTGGAATCGGCGACAGGTTCAGCCACCAGGGCAAACCGCAATTGGCAGCCTTGATTAAGGCGAAGCAGCAGGGTCTTGATATTACGCCTGTCTGGAACAAATCACACAGGGAGCATACTATAATAGGGACAAGCCACGCGGATACGCGCAAAGAGGCCGACGATGCAGTAGCGGCCTATGGATGGGACGAGCCCTATCTGGTGGATGCCGATCATATAGGATTGAATAATGTGGATGAATTCATCGAGGTCAGCGATTTCTTTACGCTTGATGTGGCAGACTATATCGGCAAAAAGGCCGAAGAAAGTGATGTTAAATCCTTTGTCCAAAAGTACAAAAAATATACCGGTAAGCTTGCGATTGACGGAATTCATGAAACTTTTGATATCAGCGAAGAACAAATCACCGCAATAGCTGATAAATCTCTTACGGCGGTTAAGCAGGCGGGCAAAATTTATCGCCATATCACAGAAGTCAAAGGCGCGGACAATTTCATTACGGAAGTCTCGATGGATGAGACCGACCAGCCGCAGACGCCAGTAGAGATGTTCTTTATCCTGGCCGCGATTGCTGACGAAGGCATTCCCGCCCAGACCATAGCCCCAAAATTTACGGGCCGATTCAATAAAGGGGTCGATTACGTAGGTGACATTAAAAGTTTCGCAAAAGAGTTTGAAGAGGATGTGGCCGTGGTTGCTTTCGCGGTCAAAGAATTCGGCTTGCCTGAAAACCTGAAACTCAGCATTCATTCCGGCAGTGATAAATTTTCAATTTACGCACCGATAGCAAAGACGCTGAAGAAATTCGATGCGGGCCTGCATATCAAGACGGCCGGCACAACGTGGCTGGAAGAGCTGATCGGCCTGGCCATGGCCGGAGGTGATGGCTTATCAATCGCAAAAGAGGTGTATTCCAACGCGCTGTCACGAATGGGCGAGCTTTGCGGGCCGTATCAGACGGTTATCGATATCGACACAACAAAACTGCCTTCTTCGCAAGAGGTTGAACAATGGAACGGGGAAAGATTTGCCTCCGAGCTGCGGCACGACCAGTCCTGTGAGTATTATAATCCCAACGTACGTCAGCTTCTTCACGTTGCGTACAAAGTCGCCGCTGAGATGGGGACACGCTTTTACGATGCTCTGGATAAATACGAGAACGTCATAGCACAGAATGTTACAGAGAACATCTACAAACGGCATATTAGGCCGCTATTTCTTAAATAGCGAGTATCGCATATAAGATCACGCTTTATTGCGTTATTGTATCCCGAGCATTTTTGCAGAAAATGACCGGGGGCTGCCGATATAGATTAAGTCTGTTGGTTGACACAAGGTTTGAGTGCGCATTTTGCGTATTTTTTATCGGACTTCGCAGAGAACAAGAAACGTGGCAAAAAAGAAGAAATCATATAAGAGAGTCTCCAAAGACGAAACATTACGTTTCGGGACTAAAGCTGCCCTGATTTGCATCGGGATCTGTACGTGCTTATTTATTTTGTGCAGTTGCCTTAGTTTCGACATCGGTGACTGGCCAAGCAGGTTTGTTTATCCTCAGAATACCCCCCCTGCCAACTTGTGCGGAACGGTAGGTGCGTTCTGTGCATATTATTTGCTGTATTATATCGGACCAGGGGTGTTTGTCATATTAATCTCCGGCATTTGGTTTCTATTTGCCAGGCTTAGACATAAGCAATTGGGCCAGCCAGTTTTACGGTCAATCGGCCTGGGACTAACGACAGTAGCGGCTTCGATGAGCTTCCAGTGTTTATGGCCTTACCGGTTCTTTAATTTCCCCATGGGCTCCGGGGGAGTGTTAGGTATCGGGGCGGCTCATTTTATGCGAAACAATTTTGCGTCGCTGGGCACTTTAATATTAGTCTTGGCAATCTGGGCCGTCGGAACTATTCTGCTGGCCGATAATTTCATTTTGATGCTTCTGCAGGCATTCGATTTTGGCTTTAAAAAATTAACAGGCGTAGCAGTTCCGGCGTGGTCGGCTACAAAGCAGTCGGCAATAGCCGGGCAAGGCCTAAACGATATATGGCAGAAGCTAAGCGCCAAACAAAAGCCGCTGGTGGTCAACAGCGAAGTTCCCAAACGCCCCGAAGTTGCCCCGCTAAAGCCGATGAATATTATCACTGTGATACACTCGGAAAGTCAAAAGGCCAGGACCCCAAAAGCCAAAACATCCAAAAGCTCGGCCCTTCAGCCTTCTTATGATGGTTATGAACTGCCGCCGATGGATCTGCTGGCTGAGCCGGAATACGGTTTTACTGCCGTGCAGGAGAAGGTCGTCAAGGCAAAGGCGATATCTCTGGAGAGGCTGCTCTCGGAGTTTAATATCAATGCGAGGGTTGTCGCTGCCGAGACGGGCCCTGTGGTAACCATGTTCGAACTCGAGCTTGCTGCCGGTGTAAAGGTCAGCCAGATATCCTCGCTGGCAAACGATATGGCCCGTGCCCTTGGCGTCGGAGCGGTTCGCGTTGTCGCCCCCCTGCCGGGTAGGCATACGATTGGCATTGAGGTACCAAACAGCCAAAAAGAAAAAGTCCGCATGAAGAGTATGATGGAATTGGCAGGCTCCAGGCCGCAGAAGATGCAGATACCGCTGTTTCTCGGCAAGGATTCTTCCGGAGAAGCTCTCGTTTCGGACCTGACCAAGATGCCGCATTTGCTTATCGCCGGTACGACCGGCTCTGGCAAGAGTGTCTGTATAAACAGTATCGTAATCGGCATATTGCTTACGAAGCGGCCGGACGAAGTAAAGATGATTCTCATTGACCCGAAAATGGTCGAGATGACTGCCTTCAATACCATTCCGCACCTGATGTGCCCGATAGTTACCGAGACTTCAACGGCTGTTCAGATTCTTGAATGGGCCACTGTGAAAATGGATGAGCGCTACGCAGTGCTGGCCGAAGCGAGGGTAAAGAATATCGCTGAGTTTAACAAGCTCGGTGCCGAGGAGATCATGAAGAGGTTTAAGCCGAGCAGTAAAGAGGAAGAAGCAATAATTCCGAAGAAACTGCCGTATATTGTGATAGTAATCGATGAGCTGGCGGATTTAATGATGACCGCGCCCAAGGAAATAGAAGCTTATATCGTCCGCCTTGCCCAGAAGAGCCGGGCGGTAGGTATTCATATTATTTTAGCCACCCAGAGGCCCCAGGCGACGGTTGTCACCGGCCTGATAAAATCAAATATGCCGACCAGGGTTGCCTTCCGTGTCGCCGCAAGGATGGACAGCCGAATTATCCTCGACCAGAACGGCGCCGAGACGCTGTTAGGTGAAGGTGATATGCTGTTCTTAAAACCCGGCACAAGTGACCTGATCCGCGCTCAGGGCACATTCCTCGACGAGCCGGAGATAAAACGGGTCGTCAAACATCTTAAGGACATCGCCGAACCGCAATTCCATCCCGAGCTGACCCAGCTCAAGAAGCTTGATGCATCCGAGATGGCCAGGGATGAGTTGTTTGACGATGCGGTTCGTATTGTTCTGGAAACCAAACGCGGCAGCGTCTCACTGCTCCAGCGAAGAATGAGTGTCGGCTACGCCCGGGCTTCACGAATAATCGAGATGATGGCCGGCGCCGGAATACTCGGCGAATACAAAGGCTCTCAGGCACGCGAAGTTATGATGACGCTCGAGGAGTATGAGAACATTCGCCGGCAGATGGAGGCCGAAGAAGCAATGGAAGAACCGGAACCTGAAACTCCGTCCCAGGAACCCGCCTACGTAAGCGAAGGCCAACGAGAATACATCGCAACCGACAGCGAAGATGCCTGAAAACCACCGCGGTAATCTTTATTAAGGATGGGCTTTAGCCCATGCGGTCA
>DAOUVA010000158.1 GCA_030667885.1 Phycisphaerae bacterium | reverse complement strand
CGATCTCTCTCTGCCTGTTTTCGTTTCGCGCACTCATGCAAAAACAAAGAACGAGGGAACACTTTTCGGTGAGCTTCAAAAGTTCATAAAGTCGGGAGGCACGGCTGTATATTTTCAGGCAGGCGGAACGTATGTCAAGTGGGGCACGCCCGGGAAAGCATCGCCGCTGCTGCCTGTTAACTTGCGTCTAAAACGAGGTCTGGGATATTGGATGGGGCATCCGCGATTTGTGAAAGATCATCCGGTGTTTGATGGTCTGCCGGTCGACTGCATTATGGGCTCGATTTACGAAAATATTTGGCCGCAGCACTCATTGATGGATGTTGACGGAGAAACGTTCGCCGGAACCATCGGCATTGACTGGTTTCCTGATTATGACCTGGAAAGACGACACTACTATGGCCCGGGTGATGTTTGGTGGGGCAGCGATATGGCCATAACACCGGTCGGCAAAGGGCAATGCATCCTTTCACAGTTTCGCTTATTAGATAACCTCGGCACCGACCCCGTGGCCGACTTGATCCTGTTTAACATGATCAAGTGGATTGACAAAAGCAGCTAACAGGCTATGGATTATTATTCGATATAAGGTCGTGGGTTACAAAAAATATCGATCTACCCTGAATTATACTTCCGCTGTACCATTTAAGCGACGAGTTTGCCATAAGTTATGATAGTTTAATTATACTCAGTTCTATAAATGAAATGTATCGATCATGTAATTCTTTTGGGGATAACGTTCGAATTCCGGAGTAGAATGAAATCAATCGATATTTAATCCCAAAGCTTTGGCGACATCTTTATCGACTATGACTTTTTCGTTTTGTCGATTTACAACGCCAAAACTGCCATCAAAAGTCCACATGCACCAACCGATGCCAAATTTTTCACAAGCTTCTCTGACATCTCGCAGCCATGCGGCTCTATACTTCGGCGGGCAGTAACGCTTATAGGTTCCCCACTCGTTGCAGATAATTTTAACGCCGTATTTGGTTGCCCATTCAGATGCAAGGTTCATCCTGTTTTCAATCTTTTCGGCGTTCCACCGTTGCTGACCATAACGTTTTATGTTATTGGCGGTTCTTTCGTCCGGGTATTTCCCTATCAGGTCCTTCACTGCTTCAGGAGAGGAAGGATAGGGGATATCACGCAGCGGCTTGACCCAATCGGAACTCCAGGATGCGCCTTGATGAGTGAATATATGCGGTTCGTAAAAGTGGAAGTTGTAAATGATGTTGCGGTCTATTAACGGTTCGAGTTCGAGCAGAGTATCGAGGTTCGACCATTGCGCACCTGTTGCGAGAATCGAATGCTTCGGAGCGCCTTTGCGTATCGCGGCGATCACTTTCTTCTGGACGGGAGGCCAATTCTCTTCCTTGCCGCTGAGCACAGGCTCGTTCATAGGTTCCAATATCACCCAATCGGGATCGAATTGGCTTAAATGCCGCGCAAACGAAGTCCAGAATCGACAGAAGGTGTCGGTGAAGGTTTTATCCCGCCCCAATGGTCCCGAATAATCGCTACCGCCTTCTTTTTGAGAAATACTATGCAGATCGATGATAATAGCTAATTCGCAAGAGAGGATTTTCCTTATACCACGGTCCAAATATGTCAAATTTGTTTTGTTTAGAAAATCCGGCTGAGTTTTGTCATAAATATTTGCCATATCGATCGGCACGCGAACATTCGTAAAGCCAAGCTTCCTGATTAATTGGAAATCAGCATCCGGGTAACGTTTTTCCAGTTCATCAACTGAACCTCGATTGAGCCAAAGCCAACTTGGTATGTTTATCCCTTTCGCAAGCCTGGCTATTCGCACTTCGCTTACACCGTTGGTTTCAGAAGGCCCCGCAGCTAATGGCGCAGTTAAAATAGACCCAACAATTAATCCGGCAAGGCCAAAAAGAAATAGTCTCTTAGACATTCTTAACATTAGATATCTCCTCACATATATATAAAGGAACCTCTAAAAACCATTTTTACTGCAAGCGGCCTTTGGCCTGTTTTAGCCATTGGACGATCTTTGCAGATACATTCTGCTGCTGTCTTTCGTTTATAGTCAGATGCTGCAATTGCCCCGCTGCGGCGTAGGCTGCTGTCACGATACCAAGCGATTCTTCGGTCTCGCCGCCAATCCAGAGCCATTTGGGGGCAGAGAGAGCGAGCAATGCCGGCAAGTCGCCATACTTTAGGGCCCCGGGCAGAAAATTCACATCCCGGTATGACGGAAGATTAGCAAACCGAAATCCACCGGTGTCGATTGCGGCGCTGTCCACCTCATTGCCTGTTACAGCCCTGGCAGCCGCCACCCACGGGCCGGCGCCGTTGACACCGACTAAATGGATGCGTTTGGCGCCGTACTGATCGCTGCGAGCGAAAGAAATAAGTGTGAGGACATCATGCACACGTTGGGCGAAAAGCGGATGGTTGTAACCGAAAGTGAAACCGGCATACGCACGAGGATTCGTAGAAGCGCGGGCTTGTGTAAGCGGTTTGCCAGAGGACAAGAACTCGCCCTGGTAGAGCAAATCCGCGCTGAGAACTACCATCCCGGCATCGAGCAACTGGCGGATTTCCGGGATAATTCGGCCCCGCCGATCCATTAACGCACTCTTGCCCTGACCGTTGATCCAAATGACAACCTGCTTATTCGACGGCATTCGCTCTGGCATAAATGTAATGACCGGAAGTTCTTCGCCGTGCCACCTGAGGCGGAGCATATCTTTACTGTATCGGTAGCCGTCTCTATCAAGCTGTTCGATCTGCCGGTGGTCAATAGGGCCGACCTGATTCAGCGTTCTGCCGATGATAGTCTCAAAGGCGCCACCTACTATTTCGCGGAAACTGACCAGTGATTTGGCGTCAGTGGGCTTCAACGCAGCGATCTGCTTATCGGATTCGCGGCTCACGTAGCGAAGTATCCGCCGTTCATGGTCGGGATCATCCGCCGGTCTGGGATGCTCATCGTTCCAGACGGTCCATTCGGCCTCGTTGAGCGGAGGCCAGTCCTCTTCGACAACAGGTTCTTCCAGACCCAGCTTCAAGTGCTTATTGAACCAAGAGTACATCAGCGCCCGGCTGACATAGTTGTAATTGTGTGGGAAGTGAGTGAGCGGGTGACAAATGACGTTCTTTTGAGCACCGAGCATAGCATAGAGCTGTTTCAGCTCAGGGTACCCCTTGGTCATCATCTCTTTGGTCCAGTCGTTCGCCGCCGTCATACCCTGCGGCTTTGGCGCAAACAGAGCGGCCAATTCCACATTGCCAGTACCGATGCGGAGAAGAGAGCAATTTTCACACGTGCATCCGCCCTGCATGTCCGTCGAGACCATTCCGTTGGGAAATGCCACGACCGGCCTCGGATCGATGGCGCAAAGCAAGATCGTCTGCGTACCCCCGCCGCTTCCGCCGGTGACGCCGATTCGTTTCGAATCTACTTCGGGTAAACCGCACAGAAAGTCAAGCGCACGGATCGAGTTCCAGGTCTGCAATCCCATAATGCTCTGCAATCGCAACTCCGCCTGTGTGGCGTAGAAGCCCCAATTCTCTTTAGTATCGAACTCGGGACGTTGTTTGCCGAAACTATGAGCGACCTGGCGAGGGACTTGTACACTGTCCGCGTAGCCAACCATATCGAAGATAAAGGTTATACAACCCATACGAGCTAACTGAGCGCAGCGGGCGAGCTTCGGATAACGTCCTGATCCTTCAAACCGCTCGGCGCCTCGGACGATCTGCTCGCGGATTTCTTTCTCGCCATAGTCCTGGAGTCTGCCTCCGTGACCGTGAGGGCACAAAACTCCGGGCAGACGACCCGTAACGTGCTTTGGCTTGAAGAGCAAGCCGGTGACAAAATGACCCGGATAGCTTTCGATGTAAACCTTGTCGACAGTAAAATCGTCACGCTCAACACGTCCATGGATGACAGGATTCAGCGGAGTCTTTTCCGGCATGGGCCACAATCCGGTCGATACCAAAATTCGCCGCTTCAGATCCGCCTTCCGCTGCTCCCACTGTTGTTGAGATTTCGGAACCTCAAATGGAAAGTAATCTCCGCTCAGTTCCTTCAGCGGGCCGAGCCGCCGATCATTCGGAACCTGGTTTCCCGGCAATACGCGAATATTTGCTGCATTCAGGTTGACACTCATCTCCGTAAGGATAACTATTGCCGCCAGAAAAATAATGTACAATTTTGATTTCATGGTTTACCTCCAAATCACCCTAAATTCTTGCTTCCACTTTTGAAATACCATTCACCTTGGCCAAGCCAGGTAACATGATATCTCCAGAGACTTAATGATTCAAGATTAATCTGATGCCGCATAAGAACACATCCACTTTTCTGCCCCAGAGTCTCAAGCAGAGTCTGATTAAGGAATACTCCATGGTTTCGATGCGTGTAGGTGGATGTCACCGAGTTTTAGACGTCTGCCTTCGATTGCTCGGAACAATATTGATTTTGCCCGGCCGTAGCGAGCTTGCTCTTCACAAATCTTGCATCCCTTTATAGATATTTTTAAACGTTTTTTACGTTTTTTTGCAAAGAAATTTAAAAAGAGATAATGCTTAAAGCATTTATTGGATACAATAGCGGTTATTATGAGAATGATTAACAAGACACAGAAAAGTCCCTGCATGCTTATGTCGGTAGTGATCATCCTGATGCTGACCGCGCTTACTATCTCTGCTCAAGCAAGACGGCAGCCGAAACCGCTTGTCGGTTTTCCAGTAGGTCCGAAGATGAACGAGATCGTGCCAAAGCGATTCATAGTTGATCCTCCAACCATCGAGAACCTGGGGTTCCGATGGTACATCGAGGGTGACAGCAACCGTAACGCATCGGTCGCCGTTGAGTTTCGCAGGAAAGGACAATCTCAGTGGAAGAACGCGTTACCGATGCTGCGCGTTCATCATGAGGTGGTAGATCAGGTTTACGGGCCATACCGCACGGGAAACCTGTTTGCCGGAAGTGTGCTGTTTCTTGAGCCGGCTACGACCTATGAAATCCGGTTCACAATGTCCGATCCGGACGGCGGTGCACCGACTAAGCCCAGGATTGTAAGCGAAACAACACGACCCGAGCCGAGAGCTTTCAAAGGCGAACATACGATAAAGGGCTCTGCCGACAAGGGACTTTTGGCAGCCTTCAAAGAAGCGAAGCCCGGCGACGTGATTCTGCTTGCCCCCGGAATCTATAAGGGACCGTTCGATTTGAAAAAATCTGGCACCGCTGAAAGACCAATCGTCATCCGTGGCCCCGCCGAGGGCGAAGCAATACTCGAAGGGGACGGCGTCGGCAGCAAGTCACGTATAGTGACACTCAACGGAACAAATCACCTGAACTTTGAGAGGCTCACCTTCCGCGGTGCTCATACGGCTATTTACGCCGCAAAGCCCAACGGGTCTGTTGGCCTGGTCGTCCAGGGATGCAGGATTTACGATGTGGTGTACGGCATCAACACCGGTTGTGCAAACTCAAAGAACTGGTATATCGCAGACAATGAGATTGTCGGTATAAACACGACATGGTATCCGCGACCGCGTGAGACCTACATGAGTCCAGGCCATACCGGCGTCAATGTATATGGCCAGGGTCACGTGATCTGCTACAACCGCATCACAAGGTTCAGCGACGCAGCCGCAATCTACAACTTCGGCCCGCCTGCAGATGACGTGACTAAGCACTGCGTAAACATAGACTTTTACAATAACGATCTGTCCTGGGCGCAGGATGACACTTTCGAAGCCGATTACGGTTCCCACAACGTGCGATTCTACCGCAACCGATGCTACAACACGCACACCGGCATGTCCACTCAACCGTTCTACGGAGGGCCCGTCTATCTGATCCGCAACGAACTTTACGGAATCACCAGCCTCAGCTATAAGCTGAATAACTACCCCGCCGGCATCGAGGCTTACAACAACACATCGTGTTGCGCCGGATCAGGCTTTCGTCCACCTGCCATCTGGCAAAACGGGCACTTCAGGAACAACCTTTTCATGAGCGGCGAGGGGTACGCGATGGAGTCCGGCTCGCCAACGGTCTATAGCACGATGGACTACAATGCGTACCGTCGCAATGAGCCCGATCGGCTGCTCAAGTGGAGCTATAATAGAAATGTCGGCAGATACCAGTCCATTGAGAAATTCTTCGAAGCTACCGGGCTCGAAGAACACGGCATCATTGTTGATTATGATGTCTTTGTCGGCGCCGGGCCGCCTGAAAAGGGCAAGACCTGCGATCCCGGCGACTACGACCTGCGTCTGCGCAGCAGCGCTAAGGTAGTCGATGCCGGCATCGCCCTTCCACAAGTCACCGACGGTTTCGCCGGCAGGGCTCCGGACCTGGGCTGCTATGAACTCGGCCAGGAACTACCTCGCTACGGACCGCGGCCGCCGCGATGAAATCAAACTGTTCGGGCACTGAGTGCAGAGCAAATCGAGGCCAAATAAAAGTGAAAAAGGATATTTAATATGAAATTTCGAAAACTTGGACGTACGAATTTGCAGATTAGTGAGATCGGATATGGTATGTGGGGTATGGCAGGATGGACCGGCTCTGACGATGAGGAATCGCTTCGATCTATGCAGCATGCCGTTGATCTCGGATGCAATTTTTTTGATACAGCCTGGGGATATGGTGAGGGTAAGAGTGAAAGTTTGCTCGGCGAACTTCTGCGAGCAAATAGTGATAAGAAGCTCTATACTGCAACAAAGATACCTCCCAAAAACTTCCAATGGCCAAGCAAGCGTGAATATTCGCTTGAAGATTGCTTTCCTCCAGAACATATTCAGGAGTATGTTGAGAAGAGTCTCAAGAACGCCGACCTGAATTCCTTCGATTTGATGCAATTCCATACATGGGAAGATTTGTGGTTGGAAGATGATCGCTGGTTCAGAAAAATGAGCGAGCTTAAGGCCCAGGGGCTATTTCACGCTATCGGGATTAGTATTAACCGCTGGGAACCATGGAACGGGGTAAAGGCAGTCAAGAGCGGCTTAATCGATGCAGTGCAAGTCATCTACAATATCTTCGATCAAAATCCTAAATGTGAGCTCTTTCCTGCTTGTCGAGAGCAGAACGTAGGAGTCATCGCACGGGTACCATTCGACGAAGGCACATTAACCGGCAAACTAACGAAAAAAAGCAGTTGGCCAGATGGCGATTGGCGCAACACCTACTTCGTCCCTGAGAACCTGAACTCAAGCGTAGAACATGCGGACATGCTCAAACCGTTGATACCGAACGGGATGACTATGCCTGAAATGGCACTGCGTTTCATTCTCGGCGAGCCAACTGTGAGCACGATAATACCCGGGATGCGCAAGGCAAAACATGTCGAAATGAACATGGCTGCAAGCGAAGAAGGACCATTAGATCCTTCTTTGATGATTGAGTTGGAGAAGCACCGTTGGGATCGGAAACCGACAGCATGGTCCCAATGATTGTTTGAACCGAAGTAAATTATCCTTTTCATAAATCTCACAATGCAGGAACTGATAAATGAAAGCCTGTTCACGTGAATTCTTAGAACAGCTCTATCGAACGCTTTACACGATTTGCACATTTATAACCAGCCGTTTTAGGAAACCATCAAAAATAATTTGGAATTTCCAATACGTTCTGAGGAGTGAATATGACAAATATATTACAAGCCCTGATATTTGACTGTGACGGTGTTCTGGTTGATACCGAACGAGACGGACACCGAGTGGCCTTTAATCAAGCTTTTGCCAAAAAAGGATTGAACATCGAATGGGACGTACAGCTCTATGGAGACCTCTTAAAGGTCGCCGGGGGCAAAGAGCGCATGCACCACTACTTTAACAGCCACCAATGGCACGACAATATCACAGATAAAGATGATTTTATCAAAGACTTGCATCGATTTAAGACCGACTGTTTTATGCAGATTATCGAATCCTGCCAACTACCACTGCGTCCGGGCGTGGCCCGCCTTGTGGACGAGGCCATTGCAGACAACATTACCCTGGTGGTGTGTTCAACCTCAAACGAACGAGCTGTCACTCTTGTTGTAGAGCGACTGCTCGGTCCGGAACGCAGGTCCCATTTTAAAGCTATTTTTGCCGGTGATGTGGTCTCTAAGAAGAAGCCGGATCCGGAAATCTACAACCTGGCCGCCCACCAATTGAACCTCGAACCGACCCAATGTGTCGTGGTGGAAGACAGCCGTAATGGTTTTCTTGCAGCTCAGGCCGCAGATATGCATTGCATTGTCACCACCAACGGTTATACTGAACAAGAGGACTTCTCCCATGCCGATTTGGTAGTCAGTGAACTTGGAGACCCTCCCAATATTCAAGTGACTCTGGAAAGCCTGAAAAAGATTATTGTGAACAAGTAACTAATATTAGACCAAAGGAGTATCGCAAATGAAGATATTGTGTTTTGGCTGGATATTTACCCTGCTTTACTGTCAGAGTCTCATGGCCCAGCCTGCTCCGGGCGATCTGTTCCGTGAATATAGATGGTTTTATGAAAAAGGAGATGCCGGCCAGGCAATTCGGGTCGGAGGAAAACAGGGACAATCTCATCCTGATCGCGGTTCAGACCATGGTTATATCAATG
>DAOUVA010000240.1 GCA_030667885.1 Phycisphaerae bacterium | reverse complement strand
TCCTGAACAAAGTTGCCATCCCTCAGGAGAACATTCATCCTATTCCCACCGAGTACGATGATTTCAAGGCCGCGGCCTCCTGCTACGAACAAACTATTCGAGAGGTTTTCGGGCTCGACAAAAACCAGATACCCGAGTTTGATTTGGTTATACTTGGAATGGGTGCCGATGGGCATACCGGTTCGCTGTTCCCGAATTCCTATGCGATTTTCGATACGGAAGATTTGGCGACTGTCGTGTATGTCATGGATGGAGATCTCAACAGGATAACTCTGACACATCCGGTTTTACGGGCAGCATCTCATTTGATTGTGCTGGTATCCGGTCGGGAAAAAGCCGACATTCTGAAAGAGGTTTTGACCAGCGGGCCCGATGAGGTGCAGTATCCTATCCATGCCCTTTGGCCAATTCTTGATAAGGTTACCTGGCTGGTAGATAAAGAAGCGGCTAAATCCTTGTGATCACACTCTTTTGGAACCTATAAAACAAGACGCTATTTCACAAAGGACGGAAACCAGGCCGTTTGTTCTTTGTGGTTCTTGAACCTATTCAGGGATGATTATTTTTGTGCCCGGCTTGAGTTTGCTTACGTCCTCAAGAACATCCCTGTTGGCATCGAGTATCTTTTGCCATTTTCTTGCTGAGTCGTAATATGTTCGCGAAATCTCTGAAAGAGTCTCTCCCTCTCGTATGATGTGGAATCTCTGGGTTTTTATCTTTTCGGCTTGTCGGTATTGTTTCCATTCCGGCTCTTGCGATTGATTATCGGCGGTTGATAATTGATAGCTGTTTTCTCTGACTGTTTCTATCTCTGAACTGCTTGTTGAGCCGGATTTTTCCGGTGGGGGGGCTGTCTCGCGATTGCTCCGCAGGTTCAGGACTTTCGCTTTCGGGCTTAGACCCGAACCTGCGAAGAGCCAGAGCATAGTAAATGTTACAAGTACCAGCCCCAGAATCATTCCTATTTTCAAATCTTTTTGCATTGAAGAGCGTATAGGAAAAACAGTACTGTAAAATATGTATTTTTAATTCTTATTTGCCTTTTTCTTTACCTTTTTTTGTACCAAGCAGCAATATTGGTGCGGCTATTGCAATCGACGAATATGTACCTACGATAATACCGAAGCCTATTGCAAAGGTAAATCCCCTTAGCCCTGGTCCCCCGAAGATGTACATTATCAGCACAACTGTAAACGTTGTGAAAGATGTCAAAATAGTCCTGGAAATAGTCTGGTTAATGCTGTTTGTTATTACCTGTGAGTTGAGGGTGCGGGCCTTGCCCCGGTTTTCTCGGATACGGTCGAAGATTACAATTGTATCGTTTAGAGAGTACCCGATAAGTGTCAGGAAAGCGGCTATCATCGCCAGGTTGATTTTGAAGTCTCCGATTAAAAGTTTTTCGCCGATTGTTGTAGATGCCAGATAGGTGCATGCGGCAACAGCGCCGAGGGTGATGCAAACATCGTGGACTAATGCCGTAATGGCGGCAATTCCGTATCGAACGTTTCCGAATCTAATCCATACGTAAGTAACGATTGCAAACAACGACAGAACGATGGCAATCAAAGCCCGTTGCTTTTGCTCTTTACCAACCGAAGGGTCGAATTGTCTTACTCGCGGTAGTGATGCTTCGAGTTTGGCTGCGGCTAAAACTTTGGCTGTTTCGTTTTCAACGAAACGGGTCCATTCGTCCTCGCTTAGTTCTCGAAATCCCGCCTCCTCGTCCGTGCTAACATAAGCAAAAGAATTTATGGCTTCGTTTGGATCGGTTGACGTTAGGTTTGGCCCAAGTATTTCATAAGGATACCGATTAAGGTTTTGAGTGTCGGGCTTGAATTGCAAAGCGTTTATTCTTTGCTTGATGTCATCTAATGTCGTGGTCGTTTCAATTGTGCATTCAATCTTAACGCCACCCACAAAATCTGTAAGTTCAGGATAAGAAGCAATCAGCTCTTCGGATACTTTTTCCTGTGAGGTGATTGTGGGTTCAAGATTTTGCTGAATTTCCAGTTCCTCTGTGAAAGCGGTCAATATTGCGTCATTGACGACCTCATCGATCTCTGGATCTGATATGGTGGCCTCTGGAAAAGCTGTTGCCAATACGTCTTTTACCAGCGATTGGTTCATCTGGCTCGTTGTTATTACAATTTGTGACGGGTTGGAAGTGTTCCTGGTTAAAAGCAGATTGTTCAGCTCGCCGCCGAATTTGGCTTGGGCCTGGGTATTTTCGATTGCATCGGTCAGCTCGGCTTCTGTTTTCTGGTTGGCCTGCGTCAGGCCCACTGTAACCGTCATTTTGTTTGTTTCTGTTGTGTTGATTTCATATTGCTTTTCTGATTTCCCGATGCTGTAAATGTTTGCCGCTGCCAGGGCCGGGTTGTTCCTGTCAGTTCCTATTTTGCTGATTCTGTCAACTACCTCCTGCCGGCTCAGCGGCTTCTTTAAATTTATCTGGACACTTGTTCCGCCGGTGAATTCGATATCGTATTTATTGTTCTTAACATCATCTCTTGTCAGGAATATGGCTAATCCTATTACTATCAGTGAAATTGAGATACCGAAGAAAATAGGCCTTAATCGCATCCAGTTGACGTTTGGTTTGTGTATCAGGCGCATCATTAATAAATGGTCTTTGATAATCCGCTTGGATAAGAGGAAATCAAAGATTACCCGTGTTACAAACAAGGCCGTGAACATACTCGATGCGATACCGAGCATAAGCACAATCGCAAAGCCTTTGACTTCTTCTGACGCTCGCCAGAAAAGAATCGCAGCGGTTATGAATGTAGTCAGGTTCGCATCGAAAATAGTCCTGAATGCCCTTTGGTAGCCGTTAGTTATGGCGATTCTCAAAGACGAGCCTTTCAGTTGCTCTTCGCGTATTCTCTCGAAAACCAGCACGTTGGCGTCAACGCTCATACCAATTGTAAGTATGATACCTGCGATTCCGGGTAATGTGAAAGTTGCTCGTACTCCAGCCATTATTGCCAGGACAAAGAGCATGTTCAAAAGCAATGCCACGTCTGCGATTGAGCCGGCCAGGCAGTAGTAAATCGCCATACATGCAACGACCGCTACAAGCCCTATAAGGCCCGCTTTGATGCCCTGGTCGCGATTGTCGGCGCCTATGGATGGCCCGATGGTGTTTACGGAAATGGGCTGCTCTATCAATCTTGCCGGCAGGGAGCCGGCGTTGAGTTTGTTGACCATATCCTCGACTTGTGTTTGAGTGAAGCTGCCTGTTATTACACCCGTCCCGGGTATCCTCTCATTAATACTTGGTGCCGATATTGCGATTCCATCGAGAAGGATACAGAGTGGCCGGCCAATGTTTTTCCCCGTAATATTGGCGAACAAGCTTTTACCGTTGATATCCAGTGCAAAACCGATAGCCCTTCGGCCCATACTGTCACTTGTCGGATTGGCTCTCTCAAGTTTCCACTCTTTTTCATTAGAACGTTGCAGCATGGTTTCATTTGTCTTTTGGCTTGCCAGAACATAATATTTATCACCGAATTGTGCGACTATTGTAGATCGTTGCTCTGAGTCGATTGCTCTCCATTCCTCGATTTTTTCTATCTCACACCATACAAAATTGTTGTCTGATGCCTCTCTCGGTCCTTTATCTTTTAACCTTTCAACGTAGCTGGTCATCTGGTCCATATCTACGTTGGGATGTCCCTGCGTTGGAAGTATTCTCCACTCTAATATTCCGGCACCCTTGAGCATTCGCTGAAGGTCCTTGGGGTCATCGAGTCGGCCTTTGAAAGGTCGATATTCGTCAAATGCTGTTACTGTTGTATCAATTTCTCCTGCTCTGTCGGGAAAATCGATTTTGAGCTTATCGATTAGCGCTGTGCGTTCCGATGAATCGGCTGGCTTTTCGAGGCAGATATTTAATTGGTCTTCGCTGAGATTTAACTTGTCAATGGCCCTTATTGCATCTTTGTATTCGGTGTTTTTCTCAGGATTGGTAAGCTGATTAACTGTTTTGGACCACTCGTCAAAGGTTTTAACATACCCGGTCAATAGGTCAAGATTATCATTAGCATCTGGGAATGCTTTTAGGGCAACCTGCAGAGCCTGTTCATTTAATTTGGCCCAACTGATCCTTTGTAGCTTTATCTGGTCGAGGTCAAGACCGGCCGATGATATCTTGTCTTCTGCGTTCTCTTTGTTAACATCGAGTTCATCCCGTTTACTTTGAAGTTCCTTGCGTTCGTCGTAAACTTTGGCAAGGCTCTCAAGAATTGTTATTCTGTTTGGATCGCCCTGGGCAAAATCCTTGAAAAGCGCAGGGCGTTCTTCTGCAGGCAAATTAAGTGAACGCATAATCTTGGAACGGCTTACATTTTTGGCCAACAGATCATTTTGTGCTTTTTCGAAATTCAGCCGTTTCGTGCGGGCTTCTGCGCTTGCCAGCGGCATTTGTATTTCGAAGCGGGAGTTGCCCTGTGGTCTCCAGATAAGGTTTTGAATGTTGGCCGGGTCGATTCGCCGTCGCAGAACGGTTATCATTCGCAGTGCCAGGTCCCTTTTTTCCGTGTCTTCAAGACCGTAGCTGTCAATTTCATAAATAAGACTTGTTCCACCGGCAAGATCTATTCCGGGCATTAAGGTCTTGTTTGGTGGATATAAAGTCCAGAATGCAAGGGCTACTAAAACAATAATGAAAACTATTTTCGGCGTTAGATTCTTATTCATAACTTCCTCTTACTGTGTTATTAATGCATATATGCCCAAATGAGTCAATTCATCTGTGCATTCACTGATTTACGATTATTCTTTCGTCGCATTTCTGCCGATTGCTGAAGGCAGAACTTTTATTTTCGTATTATTCGACTCATCAACTTTCAGCGTAATCTCATCGTCCTTGATATCGACAACAGTTCCTATAATGCCGCCGATTGTTCTGACTTTATCGTTTTTCGCCAGGGACTGGACCATTTGTTTGTGCTGCTGTTGTTTCTTTCGAGGCCCTCTAAAAAGAATCATGTACATCAGGACGAACATCAAACCAAGAAAAATTAGATTATAACCGCCAAAAGCTCCTCTGCCCCCGGTAGTGCCTCCGGTAGCGTCGGGATCGGATGCAGTCGTTGTCGTTGTTGTAGAAGTATCCTCTCCGGCAATCGGTTCTGCTGTAATAGAAGAAGACGCCTCATTTTGTGCCAATATCCATACTTTGCTCATTTGTATTTTCCCTTCATAATTTCGTATATCACATTTCGTATTGTGATAACTGTGCGGTAACCCGCAGGCCAAATAGCAAATACTAACGTTTTTTTATTAATAATCAAATCTTTTTGCTAAGTCGGCAAAATTGCTTCTTTTTATGGCCTGCCTTATCTGGCTCATTAACCTCTGGTAAAATGTTATATTATGCAGCGATACCAGGATTGGGCCGAGCATTTCTCCGGAATTGAAGAAGTGTCTCAGACTTGCCCGGCTGAAGTTTCTGCAGCAGTAACACTCACAATCGGCTTCAATTGGCCTGGCATCTTGTATATGTACACTATTTCTCAGCCGCAAAGGGCCGTTTTCCGTAAAAGCATAGGCGTTTCGGCCGTTTCGAGTCGGAAGAACACAATCGAACATATCCACACCTGCCTGGACCGCAGCGATGATATCCGCTGGTGTCCCCACGCCCATAAGGTAATGGGGTTTGTCTTCAGGTAGAAGCCCAGCTGTATGCGTAACCGTTTTTATCATATTCTCATGTCCTTCACCCACACTTAAACCCCCGATAGCATATCCATCAAAATCCGTTTTGACAAGCTTTGATGCGCAATAAGTTCGCAATTCGAGGTCGATTCCGCCCTGGACAATCCCAAAAAGCAGTTGGTTGGGATTGTTGTGTGCCTCTTTAGAACGATTTGCCCAGAGGATGGTTCTGTCAATCGCCTTTTTTAGCCGTGGCTTCTCGATGGGAAATTTAGTGCATTCATCGAAGCACATTATTATATCAACAGCCAACCGATTTTGAATATTTGTTGCAATTTCGGCGTTCAGGTATATTTTTGCACCGTCTATATGGCTGGCAAATTCAACTCCATCATCATCTATTTTCGTTAGCGAGCTTAGGGAGAACACCTGGTAACCGCCGCTGTCGGTAAGTATCGGACCTTCCCAGGCCATGAATTTATGCAGTCCGCCAAGTTTTTCGATTGTCTCGACCCCGGGTCTCAGCAGCAAATGGTAAGTATTGGCCAGGATAATCTTCGAGCCGGTTTCTTGGAGTTGTTGCGGTGTCGTACCTTTTACTGCCCCCGCGGTCCCTACAGGCATAAAAACAGGAGTTTCGACTGTTCCATGTGCGGTTGTTAATAAACCAAGCCTGGCTGACGAATTGGAATCTGTATGGAGAATCTGGAAGTTTGACATATCAATAAATGCTAATAATTTTGGAGTCCGGATAATAATAGGAAAGTATTTGCTTTGAGTTTTTACCTTTTCTTGCCATTCCCTGGGCGCCGCATTGGCACATTCCGACGCCGTGACCCCAGCCTCTGCCGGATGAAAATTCCCATTGATCACCTTGTTTTACCATCTGGCAGATGGCGCTTTTAAATTTTCGCCCCGTTGGGTCGATTGCCAGACGAAAGTCCTCAGCTCTAAGAAAATCGCTTTTACCGTTTGAGCCGAGCAGCTTGATTTTAGTCAAGCGGGTAAAATCTTCATATTCACTTGGCGACTCCGATTCGATATTTGTGATTTTCCCGAGCTGCTTAAGATTCGGATACATTCGTAATAGCCTGCTTACAAGGTAAACGTTATCGAATTGAACCGTAGGCCAGAAGAAAAATTTCGGCTTGGCCACTTTCATGCAATAAGG
>DAOUVA010000075.1 GCA_030667885.1 Phycisphaerae bacterium | reverse complement strand
GTGGTGCATGTGTCGGTGAGATGGTCACTGTGGATATCCCTGATGCCGGCATAATAACATTTATCTATATGACCGACCCCGAAGGAAACATTATCGAGTTGCAAAAGTGGGAATAATCCCGATAACCAGCAGCGACGTCGGGGACTAAAAGATATAAATGATAGTTTTAACTGCGAGAATCAATGAACATAGATTTCAGAAATTCTTTTGCGAGATGGTATTTTTATATCACTCCCCTGTTCATTCTGCTTGACTATATTTTGGGTATAAATGTACGAGTTAGTGCTCTTGAGACAATGCCGACATATAAGAACCTCTATTACGGATTCTGTATTCTCTGCGGCATCTGTATGTATATAATCCCCCGGTACTCCGCGGTTGTGGCTTTGCTCGAAAGCTCAATCAATATCATGATGCTCGTATTGGACATATTTTTACCATACATCCGAACTATCACGGCGTTGATGGACGATGTGCTCGGTGCGGATTTTAAGGCTTTGGAAGAATCGCTAAAGGTTCAGCCGATGGTAAATCTTTTTATTGTGGCTTTTTGTTTAATACTCACTTTTAGAACAAGCATTGAGACAATAGCAGAATCTTTCGGTTACAATAAGCAGGCTTCCAAAAATAAATAGAATTAATATAGTCGGTGAGTTAAATGAAGAAGGTAATGCTTATAATTCTCGGCGAGTGCTTTATAATAGATGAGATTGGTAAAAGAACAGAATTAAGATGATAACAAATTGAGGATAAAATATGGGAATTCTTTGGGAAGTCGTACAGACAGGCCTGATGTATGGTCAGAAGCGAAAATCCGATACGGTTGAGGACCGGGTCCAGTTTCTCGAAAACCAGCTTATAAGGACACAGGACACCTTACGCGAGCTGGTAAAGAAAATCGAGGAGATTCACGGGCTCGATATCGACGGTGACGGCAAAATCGGTTAGATTTTGTACCAACCGGAAAATCTTAATATTGCTTAATTGGAAACTTTGGCATTGTTACGCTCTGTCCTGAGCCGGTTGACTTGTTAATAGACAAATAAAGGAGAAACTAAATGCAGCTGAAACGTCGTGATTTTTTGAAATTTGCCGGTGCAGGTGTATGTCTTGGGGCGGCGGGATGCGTTTCCGGTCCTGACGCCAGGTCTTCGAGAAAACCTAATATTGTTCTCTGTATGGCCGACGACCAGGGCTGGGGTGACATGGCGTATAACGGACATCCTGTTCTCAAGACGCCGAACTTCGATGCAATGGCGGCCAGTGCTTTGCGTTTCGACCACTTTTATGCCGCTCATCCGGTTTGTTCACCTACTCGCGGCAGTGTAATGACAGGCCGGCATCCGAACCGCTTCGGATGCTTCAAGTGGGGTCACACACTTCGACCTCAGGAAATCACCATCGCCGAGGCCCTCAAGACAGCCGGATACGTTACAGGCCATTTCGGAAAGTGGCATCTTGGTTCGGTTCAAAAGGGCAGCCCGGTCAACCCTGGCGCGAGCGGATTCGATGAATGGTTCTCTGCTCCGAATTTCTTCGACAATGATCCTATTCTCAGCCGGGAAGGAACCGCCGTCCAAACCAAAGGCGAAAGCTCAATGGTCACTGTCGATGCCGCTCTGGAATTTATCGAAAAGCATTCCAAAGAGAAAAGCCCATTTTTAGCGGTAGTATGGTTCGGTTCTCCACACGGGCCGCACCAGGCGATAGAAGAGGACCGCGTAATATATGCCGACCAGCAGAAGAATTTCCAGCACTTCTACGGCGAGATTACCGGCATGGACCGCGCATTCGGCAAGCTTCGCAAGAGACTTCGAACTCTCGATATCTATAATAATACGATTCTCTGGTATTGCAGTGACAACGGTGGCCTTCCTAAAGTCGGCACGACCGGCGGACGGGCAAACAAGGGCAAAGTCTATGAAGGCGGCCTTCGCGTCCCTGCTATCCTTGAGTGGCCCGCACGAATTCCGAATCCACGCGTAACCGAAGTGCCCTGCAATACATCGGACATCTACCCGACGCTTCTTGAAATCACAGGTGTGCGAATGAAGAACCAGCCGCCGCTGGATGGAATAAGTCTGGTACCGCTGATAGAGAGCAAAATGAAAACTCGGCCCAAACCAATGGGTTTCTGGGACCATCCTACAGGCGGTATCAGAACACCGAGCCTCGAATGGATGACTGAACTGCTCGAGGCGCAGAAAGCAGGCAAGGAGAGCGGTGAGACTTTCAGATTGCGTTTGGACGCAGGCGACATAACTAAACAATATCCCTTAGACAGTTTCCCCGGTCACGCCGCCTGGCTCGACTGGCCATGGAAGCTTCATCGGATACAGTCAAAGAAAGGGGATGTAAAATTTGAGCTGTACAATCTTGCAGATGACCCCGCCGAACAAAATAATCTGGCAACTCGGGATACTGACCGTTTGAACTCAATGAAATCCCAGCTTGAAAGCTGGCTGGCATCCGTCGTTAACAGTCTTAACGGCAGGGATTATCGTTGAACAGCCAACATGTGCGTTTTGCCTACAGTGCCGGCGAAATAAGACACAAATATATTTGGAAGCTGAATAAAAAAGCCCCGCAATAAATTGCGAGGCTGAATATTTTGGCTTTTTGCCCGGGCGAGGATGAAAGAGGTTTCAGCGATTATTTTGCTTTTTCATTCCCATGGGCAATTCTATACCGGCAGGTTTTTGCGCGTCTCTGAAGTCCACGATAATCTTAGCTGCTGCTTGTGGATCATCCACTACCGTGAAAACATTCATATCTTCCGGATCGATATAGCCGTGTTCTTTTAGCATCTTTTCCTTAATCCAGTCAATTAATCCTTCCCAGTAGTCACTACCCATCAGAATTACGGGGAAAGATGCCTGCTTTAAGGTTTGAATCAATACCAATGATTCGAAGAACTCGTCCATAGTCCCGTAGCCTCCGGGGAAAACTATAAAACCATGGGCGTATTTCAGGAACATAACCTTTCTAACGAAGAAATATCGAAAATGCAGGGACAGATTCTGGAAGTCATTTGGAATCTGCTCCATAGGCAGTTCTATATTAAGGCCGATACTTTGGCCTCCTGCTTTCGTAGCCCCTTTATTTGCCGCCTCCATAATGCCCCCGCCGCCGCCGGTAATCACACCAAAGCCTGCATTGGCAATTTCCAAAGCAGTCTGCTCGGCAAGTTTATAATAGCGATCATCCGGATCAGTCCGGGCTGAACCAAAAATCGAGACCGCAGGACCAACAGAGGCAAGCTCCTCGAAGCCTTCGGTAAACTCAGCCATTACTCTGAATATCCGCCAGAGGTCCTGAACCGGGTTTTCAATAGTATCAATCATCCGCAATTCTCCTTTATGTTTCAAAATCCTTATAAGCTTTATCTCGTATTTCTCTTTGTTAATACTACCATAAAGCCGGTTTATTTGCGGCAGGGCAATATTTGGCTATCGGACAATTCACACAGTCCGGCTTACGAGCTTTACATATATTTTGTCCATGAAAAATCAGCAAATCGCTGAATAAAAGCCAGTTCTTTCTCGGTATTATTTCGGCTAAATCAAATTCCAACTTAACCGGGTCCGAATTCGGTGAAAGCCCTAATCGGCGTGATAGTCTGATAACATGGGTATCACATACCACCCCCGGCACCCCGAAAGCGTTGCCTAATACACAATTTGCGGTTTTCCTGCCGACACCGGGCAGCGTTAATATCTCTTCCATCGTACCCGGGATTTTGCCGTCAAACTCTTCGATTACCTTCGTACAGGCCCCCTTGATATTGGCCGCTTTATTGCGGAAAAAACCGGTGCTCCTTATGTCCGACTCGATTTCTTTTACGTCCGCTTTTGCCCAGTCTTTGGCCGAGGTGTATTTTTTGAAAAGGGTTTTTGTAACCATATTGACCCTCACGTCCGTGCACTGGGCAGATAGAATTGTAGAAACCAACAGCTCAAGAGGATTCGAATGTTTAAGCGCTATCCGGGCCTCAGGATATGTTTTTCTTAATATGGGAAAGATTTTCCGGACTCTTTCGGCTGCCTTGGTATTGTCTATTTTTATTTTTTTGGTAGCTGTTTTTTTAGGCATCGTCACTTTTTCTAAGGGAGTTCCTGCAAAAGTTCTTTCAACTTGCCGGCAAAGAATATCTCATGCAATCTCACAGGTTCTTCGGCTCCGGGTAAAAACAATATCGTTACAGGCACAAGTTCTTTGTACTTGTGCTTCAATGCAAGTGTTGCGGGACTATCATTTGCTGTAGTATCGGCTTTTATTGCCAACACTTCTTTTTCTTCGATCAGTCCTGCAATGTCCTCGTTATGATAAACAACTTTATCCACAGCCTGGCAGCTCAGGCACCAATCGGCGGTAAATTTGATTAACACAGGCTTGTCTTCAGCTAAGGCATTGTCAATAACAGCATCGTCATAATCCTGCCAGGCAATTAGTTCTCCCGCTGGTGTTGGTAAAAACACCCAACCTCCTGCGAACACAATCAACGCGGCGCTAATTCTTATAAGCCACTTGCGCGCGGGTTTTGTATTGAAGCTTACCCATCCGCCCCACATCCATACACAAAAACCAAGAATCACCGCGAAATATAATACATTCGTTCTGTAGGCTTGCGGCAAGGAACCAATGAGTTTTACGGCAATAATCAGCAGGACAAATCCGATGCCCTGTTTGAATAATTCCATCCACTGCCCAGGCTTTGGAAGCCGTTTCAGTAATCCGGGTATTGAGGTAAGTATTGCATAGGGCACAGCCATACCCACACCTATCACCATTATAACAACGGTGGCCACCAGCCAATGCTGGGCCTGTGCCCATCCGAACGCAAATGCCAATATGCCGAAGCCGCAGGGAGTGCTTAAAATGGCTGCAAGAAAACCTGTCCCAACAGCGCCCGAATAGCCTTTACCACTGCCCGATTTACCAGCTATCGATGATGGCACGCCAATATTAAAAACCCCGAACATCATCAGAGCCAGCACCACCAGCAAAAGCACCATCCCCGCCACAAAGATCGGGTTTCGATACTGGTCTCCCCACTGTAACACTGTTCCATAGAAGATTTGCAGAACAATATTTGCAACCGCAAGAGATGCAAAAAACAGCAATATTCCAAAACAAAAAGCAAATCCCATCGCTCTGGATTGTTTTTTACCTGCTTTTGCCTGCTCGACAATTCTCATTACGATAAGTGGAAGCACCGGCCAGACACACGGCATAATATTCAAAGTCAGCCCTGCTAAAAAAGCCAAACCAAGGGCGAAAGGAATGGAATAACTCGGCGCTGTAATTGTTTTTGATGTATCATCGCCAGTTTCAACATTGATACTTGTCCAGGAATCCTGCTGTGACCAATCTATCTTTGTCTGTAAAGTTGTTTCAAACGGCGGTAAACATACCTTGCTCGTACAGGCGATACCGGTAATCTTGACCTCGACATCACCCTCACTGATTATTGCGCTTGTTTGAGCCTTTACTGCTGTGATTGGTACAAAGATATTGAAATTACCTTCGTAAACTTCTATCTTGCTACCCAGCGGGTCTGTGAAGATATGCCATTGGGGGAAAACAGCCTCGCCAAAATCAAAGACTTCGGATTTGGCCTGAATCTTCAATTCTAATCCTTCAGCAGGAGCAGTTTCAGACTTTGCGTAATAGTGAAGGTCATCGGTACCTTCAAATATGACTGCGATGCCAGCCTTTGAGTCCATCTGAACAGACTCAATACGTGCAGTTGAAACCTCTTGCCCTGAATTTGCCAGTTCAACACCGGCTGTACTACCAGGTGTAATTATTAAACCTGGTTCTTTTGTGTTTTGGCCGGACGCGGAACAGATAGCTGCAAAAATACAAGCTACCCATAATATGCTGAAAAGAAGTGTTTTTTTCGATTTCATAGCAGCCATTTCTGCCCCCATAAAAGACTAAAATGACAGAAAAAGATATCAGTCAGCCGGCTGGTCATGGGGTTCTTCGGACTCGGCTTCCGGCTGTTCCTGGGATTCTTCGGGCTCGGCTTCCGACTGTTCCGTTTTATTATTCTTGGCTTGTTCAGCGGCTAATAAATCGGCAACGGTCGGCTTGTCCAATCGACCGCCTTCCAAAATTATTTTCACATCAGCAGCATCGAGAGTTTCGTATTTCAGAAGGGCCTTTGCTATTTGCTCGAGGTTGTTTTTATTTATCCCTATTAATTCTTTTGCTTTTTCATAAGCCTCGTTGGTAATCTTTTTGACCTCGCTGTCGATTGCTTCTGCTGTTTTCTCTGAATACTCTTTCTCGCCCGGCATCATATACATCTGGTCGTTCATGCCAGTATCGGGAGTATAATTGATAGGCCCAAGCTCGCTGCTCATACCCCAGGTCAAAATCATCTGTTTTGCGATATTAGTCGCCGTCCGAATATCGCTCTGTGCACCGCTGGTTATATCATCACAAAACATTTCTTCAGCAACTCGCCCGCCGAAACACACCTGCAATAGTGCCATACAATATCTTTTTGTAAATATCGTTCTGTCTTTTTCCGGCAGGGCAAAAGTGGCCCCGCCCATCGGTCCGCGGGGAATTATACTTACCTTGTGCAGCGGGTCGGCATCTTCTAAGAGTGATTGCACGAGAGTATGGCCTGCTTCGTGATAAGCAGTGATTTCTTTTTCCTTCTGGTCGATCACCCTGCTCTTTTTTGCTCTTCCCCATCGGACCTTGTCCCGGGCTTCTTCCAGGTCGGTCATTTCGACACTTTCTTTATTGGCCATAGTTGCCGCCAGGGCCGCTTCGTTGATAATTGCCGCCAGGTCTGCCCCGCTGAACATAGGTGTCCCGCGTGCAAGTCTTTCCAGGCTGATATCCGGTCCCAATTTCACTTTTTTGGCATGGACCTTCAGAATATCAACGCGACCTTTTAAGTCCGGCAGCCCCACAAAGATTTGCCTGTCGAATCTCCCCGGTCGCGTCAAGGCATGGTCCAGAATGTCGGCGCGGTTTGTAGCTGCTATCACAATAACCTGGTCATTTGTATCAAAGCCGTCCATCTCAACGAGTATTGCATTCAGTGTTTGTTCGCGCTCATCGTGTCCGCCTCCGGCAAAGCCGGCCCCACGTTTTCGACCAATCGCGTCAACCTCGTCAAGGAATATGATACAGGGAGAATTTTCCTTGGCCTGCTTAAACAAATCGCGTACACGGGAGGCCCCTACACCTACAAACATTTCTACAAAATCGCTGCCTGATATACTAAAGAACGGCACATCGGCCTGGCCTGCTATGGCTTTTGCGAGCAATGTCTTTCCGCATCCGGGCGGGCCTATCAGCAGGACTCCGCGAGGGATACGCCCACCTAATCGCTGGAATTTCTTCGGATTTCTCAAAAACTCGATTATCTCCGCAACTTCATCTTTTGCCTCTTCTACGCCGGCTACGTCCTCGAATGTTACTTTGACACGGTCTTTTCCCTGAAGCCGATGTTTGCTTCGGCCAAATGACATCAGCATCCCGCCGGCACCGCCGCCAAGTTTGCGGGCAAAAAGAAAATAGAAAATACCCACCAAAATGACTATCGGCAGTAACATGCTTATTATATTCAGCAGCCAGATATGCTGCTTGGGGAAGTTGACCTCAATGCCCTTGTCCTTTAATTCTGTGAGAAATTCATCAGGGAGCAAATCCGGGTTGTAATTCACCGTAAAAGTTTTCGGTGCTTTTTCGTCTGTGCCGGCGTCATCCGATTTGTATTTACCTGTTATCTCAGTATCGCCGATCTCAACACTCTCGATTTTGCCGTCATTGGCATCTTCAATAAACTCAGACCACTTTTTCTCTTCACCACTCTGAAATTGTTGCAGCATCATCAATGATGTGAATATCACAATTGCGATTATGAGATAGAAAAACGGCCCGCGTGTAAATCTCGGCGGTATCGGCTTTTTCCCGGGCTTGTTTTGTTGGCCTTGACGTTGTTGAATATCTGGGTTATTGTCTTGATCGTCAGTCATAATTTGCGTTTTTTTATATCCCCGTTTTCCACGGACGGATCTTCCCCCTGCAAAAGCAGGATTGATTTAAAATCGTAATTCTACCACTTTACTTCCATTAGTTCTACGATTTTCCTCGCCAAATTGTTTGCTGCCAGATTCGAAGCATATTTAATATCCTGCTGCTGGTATTCAGAATAACTCGCAGTTGCGCTTAGAGATAAGTTATCGATCAAAAGTTCTCCTGTCTTTAGATTTTTCCAGTTGACCAGGGCTGTCAGCTCCACTTCTTTTTCAAGAACCAGGCCTGTTTCCCGTTCGGTGCTAAGCGCCGATTCTCCAATTGATACTATTTGGCCGTTCATAACCGTATCAGCACGGTCCCGGCTGGATACTATTTTGTACGGTGTCTCTACCTCGATTCGCTTGGATAAAGCATCGGAAAGTTCGAATTCGGCTCCTCGCCGAAAGGTCTGGTTGTCGAACATCTCCAGATAGACGGTCCCGATATCCTGCGGAAACAGCGATTGGTTGGAATATCCGTTCAACTCAGCGCATCCGCAAAAAACTAAAGTGCAGTGCACAAGAATACAAGAGCACACCAGTATAAATATGCCTCGCCCTGCACTGAAATGATTGTCTTTAAGATTTTGTTTCTTCATTTCCTCTCTCATTGCCGCCCGAATTGCCAGTAAACTTTTCTTTTGCCATCTCTGCCGCACGAGTGCCTGGCCAGTCGTTTATCACCATATCAAAATAGAGATTAGCCGACTGCTTGTTACCGGTCCTCTGATAATATTGGCCGATACTGAATTGTTTATAGGCTAATTGCTCGTTTATCTCTTTGAGTACCTCGTCAACATCTATTTCTTCGGTATCTGCCGGGTATAGCAGCTTGAATTTTTCATAACAGCTTTTTGCAATATTCAGGCTCGATGCGTCATAAAATGGTCTTTTATGCTCAGGAGGATTGTTATAGGCGGCGTGTTTGCATCGAGCCATATTGAGCAGCGCGTCTCTGCCGGTTTTTCCAGTCTGGTATTGCGACGATATCTCCCACCATTTGAGGTACGCCGTATTAAAATCTTTCTTTCTTTCGAAATGTTCAGCCACCGCTATAGATGCATTTAATCCCATCTGGGTGTCAATCCCTGCCCGGTCGGTTATCTTTTCCATTATCCTGACACCCTCGGCATATCCTTTCAACTTGACGACACGAAAAATCCGTTTTTTCTGGCCGCCTAAATAAGCCGTTGCTATGGCATACTGTCTGTCAATAACCTGATCGCGAAAATCACTGTCAGGCTGTTCGGTAAGCAGCTTTTCATAGATTCTCAGTGCTTTGGTGAACTGGCCTTTTTCTTCGTATTGTTGTGCCATTGCAACAGTCGCCTCGGTGCCTATCGGCGTATCAGGCGCCTGCTCGCTGATTCTTTCCATAATTTCCATGCCCTCGGCGTATCCTGTTACTTCGAAAACGCCAAGAACGGTTTTTTTCTGTCCGCCCAAAAAAGCCGTCGCTATCGAAAACTGCCTGTCCAGGGCCGCATCACAAAGTTCGCTCTCGGGATATTTAGTGATAAGCTTTTCGTAATTATCGACCGCCTGGGAGAACTTGCCTTTGCAAAAGAGCATCTCCGCCTTGATAAATATGTCGAAATCAGGGCCTGCGATTTCGGGAAAGTCCTTTTTCAGTTTATCGAACGCCTGACTGGCAGCTTTGGCTTGGCCGGTATTGACAAGCTTCTTCGTTTCGGCCACAGCTAACAAAAATTTGTCCCTGCCCTCAGCCGTAACGGCCTTCCAGTCCTGGTCTTTTCCCAAACGCCAGGTGTTCGCCGAAACCATCGATATCGCAGACAGTAAGACCGCCATTACTAACGCCATTATTCGTATTCTATATTTTAACATATCCATGCCCCGCCAATTCTTCATTATTTCGAAGGTTATTGGTAAATCGCTAAGCATTATACCTGTTCCCAATGCTATTGCAAACCCGCTCTTTAAAATATTAAGTTAATCTTTCCATAATAATTGCAAGAAAACTTGTTTTTTGTATATTTGCGGGTTATAAAGCTATGGACTTATCAACCGTATTTTTCAAGAAGCTAACTGGAGGTACAAAATGGCTAAATATTTACTGATTATTCTGATGACAATTGCAGTCTGCCTGAGTTTAGCAGTTATCGGCTGTCAACACGATGCCCTCACAAGTTTGTCTCTTGCCACCGGAAGCGTTCGCTCAATAACGGTGGACGATTATGTGGACAAGATGAAGGCCGGCTGGGTCGGGCAGATGGCAGGCGTGGGCTGGGGCGGACCTACCGAGTTCAAATACAAGGGCGAAATCATACCAGAAGATAAGATGCCCCAGTGGAAGCCGGAGATGATTAACCAGTTCCAGCAGGATGACATTTACGTTGAGATGACTTTCATGCGTACACTTGAGCTGTACGGCTTTGATTGTTCTATCCGCCAGGCGGGAATTGATTTTGCCAACAGCGGCTATCGTCTCTGGCATGCAAACAGAAATGGGCGTGATAATTTGCGCAAAGGAATTGCGCCGCCCGACTCCGGACATCCGGAGTTTAATAAACACGCCGATGATATAGATTACCAGATTGAGGCCGATTACGCAGGCCTGATTGCGCCGGGCATGCCGAATGTGGCTATCAAGCTGGGCGAAAAATTCGGGCGTCTGATGAACTACGGGGACGGCCTTTACGGAGGCCAGTTTGTAGGTGGAATGTATGCTGAGGCCTTCTTTGAAAATGATATGGTAAAGATTGTCCAGGCCGGCCTAAAGTGCGTTCCAAAAAAGAGCCAGTTCGCCGAATGTATCCTGGATGTGCTCGCATGGTATAAAAAGAATCCCAACGACTGGGAAAAGACCTGGCAGCTTATCGAAGACAAATACCAGGACAATCCCGACTATCGTAAATTCTCCTGCGATAAGGGTGACTTTAATATCGACGCCAAGATTAACGCCGCTTACATAGTAATGGGTCTGCTGTACGGCGAAGGCGACCCGGACAAGACGATAATCATATCGACACGCTGCGGACAGGACTCCGACTGCAATCCATCCAACGCAGGCGGCATATTGTTCACCACCATCGGATTTGAGAATCTGCCCGACAAGTTCAAATCGGCACTGAACCCCGAAGGCAAGTTCAGTCATACACCATACAATTTCCCAACCCTCGTGGAAGTAAGTAAAAAACTCGTCCGCCAGGCGGTTAAGCGTGAAGGCGGCAGGATGGTAAAGAACAAAAAAGACCAGGATGTCTTTATCATTCCGGTTCGAAAACCTAAACCCACAAAGTTCGAACAGTGCTGGGAAGCCGGACCTGTTGCAAACAGCAAATTCACGGAAGAAGAAATGGCGCAGATAAAAATCCCGGAAGAATAAGGCTTATCCGGACTTGATATTTACAGGGCGGCTGTAAGCGTTTTGCTTCTTAGCCGCCTTTTTTATTTGGCCTTTGTGATATATCGTTATGTCTTGGTTTCATTGACAAGTTACTTTAATTCTGGTATTCTCTTTCAAGAGGTAACCGAAGATGAAATTG
>DAOUVA010000345.1 GCA_030667885.1 Phycisphaerae bacterium | reverse complement strand
CGGGGTAAGATTTTTTTTGTTACGAACAGCGAGGCCGGTGCCTTTTATATATAGAAAGGAGGCATAAGAATATGTGCAAAAGACAAATGAATCGAATGGGGCAGGAATTGAAGAGGGCTATTTTTGTTTTGCTTGTGCTCGGAAGTTCGGCGGGGACAATATGGGCGATAGCAAACGGATATTCAGGCAGAATCCAGGGGCTGGCCGAGGAGATTGTTCTTAACGCAGAGGAGCTGAGGGACGCAACGAGTGGGCCGGCTTACAACCGCATCGAGGTGGATGAGATTCTCGGCGAATTGAAAGAATTGATTAGTGAATATGAAGAAGTGATGGTCTTTGCCGAGAGCCCCTATCCGGGAGAAATCGTGCTGGGAAGCACGCCGGGTGGTGACAGTATCTGGCTCGAAGCGCTGTGCAGCACTCGTTATGACGGGCCCTTGAAGGAAATACGAATTAGAAGAACGGGAAACAAGGCGAACTACCTTAGAATCAATGACATTGAGATAACCTACAGTACGCCGGAGGGTTGGGGCAAGGAGACCTTCAATAAAAACGGCAGAGTCAAGCTGTATAGCGGCAATGTGTTCAAATTAGCACTGCCCAGACCGATGCGAATTAAGCGGATTAGGATTAATATCAACCATGAATCGACGGGGCTGGAGATTTCAGGGATTCCGTATCATCCCGACGGGGCGCCGCGTTTTCCGAGAAGGATGCGCCCTTCGGCAGTAGAGGATCGCGGTCAGTCAGAGGTGCTGCTGGGGACAACGCCGGGAGGCAGCAGTACATGGCTCGAAACACTGTGCAGTAATCCCTCTCAACGACCTATAAAAGAGATACAGTTGAAGCGGACGGGCAGGAAGACATCGTATATTAGAATCAATGATATCGAAGTAACTTATATGACGCCTGCGGGAAATCGCAAAGAAGTATTCAATAAAGGCGGAAGGGTCAAACTTTACCACGATGGGATTTTCAAACTTTCACTGCCGAGACCGATGAGGGTCGTCAACCTTCGTGTTCTGGTCAATCACAGATCGACTGGGTTAGAAGTCTATGGTGTTTATTAGTCTCTGAGGGCAGAAGTTAGACAAGCCCGTCTAAAGCCGGATAAACTCCAGGGTAGAAGTGCGTAACCAGGTACAATTATGCTTTAACCGCCCTTATAAACCGGCTTTATTTATTTCATTTTTTTGTTGACTTTATTAATTGCGGTTATTAGGATAGTGTTGACAGTTCTCGTGCGAGTAGATTGGTATCTGGAGGAGGGGAGAAATGTATCCCCGAGCCATAAACCTGCCTTTTACTGCTTCGAGAGCAATCGGAGGACATTGCTTGTGAAGCAGGCCTTAAAACAGTGAATACTCCGAGTTGGTGTTTATAATCGGCAAGGTGCTGGTATAAAAGTGAGCGAAAGAAACTGCATGTGAAAGGACGGAGAAAATGATCGTAAACAACGCAAACCCAAGCCGTTTGATAGTGAAAGCAGGATTGTTGATTTTGGGGGCAGCCGTGCTGATTGCGGCCGCGGGAATATCGAGAGCGGAACGGTCTTCGGGGGAAAAGGACCCAGCAGCATCCATAGCTAAGAATAAGGAGCTGCGGGCTCTTGCCAAACAAAATTACGTACAGGGCGAGGTCATAGTCAAGCTCAAGGACGACCAATCAAGCGGAATATCTCTTTTATCGCAATCCGGCTCCGCAACAGAGATGAGAGACAAAACCATCCTCCGTCGCCTTGAAACCGAATATGGAGTATATGAAGAAGGTCCGATTTTCAATGGCGCCGGCGAGCAGCAGGCAAGTCAGAAACGGGGCCAAATCAGTCTCGCAACAGCAGCACCAAAGAGGCGTTCGGCAAGCGGCAAATTGTCACGGTGCTATCTTTTGAAAACCGCCGAAAAAATCCAGGGCATCTGTGCCCGGCTCAAGGAGGATTCTGAGGTGGAATATGCCCAGCCCAACTACATTTATAAATCCTGCTCCGATCCAAATGATCCGGAGTTTCCCGACCAGTATGCTCATCAATTAATCCAAATGGCCGATGCCTGGGACATTTCAACCGGCAGTCGCGATGTGGTGGTCGCGGTTATGGATACTGGCGTTGATATTAATCATCCCGACCTTAAGGACAATATCTGGATTAACGCCGGTGAGATTCCCAATAACGATATTGATGACGATGAGAACGGCTTTGTCGATGACATTCACGGCTGGAACTTCGAGAATGACAGCAATGAGGTCACTCCGGATGAAGACGACTGGTGGGATATCGCCAGTCACGGTACAAATGTTGCCGGTGTGATTGCCGCAGTTGGCAATAACGGCCAGGGTGTTGCCGGCATCAACTGGCAGTGCAGCATAATGGCCTTGCGGGTGAGTATTTGGATGACCTCTGAGGAGATTGCTTCGGCCTTAGATTATGCAGCGGCGAATGGCACCGATGTGCTTAATATGAGTTTTGGCGCCGATGAATTCGGCCCTGACGGCGACCCAATCCTCAAAGAAGCGATTGACAATGCCTTTGCCCAGGGTGTCCTGCTTACAGCCAGTGCAGGCAACGAAGACACGAGCAAGCCACTCTATCCGGCAGCGTATTATAATGTCATGGCGGTCGCCTCCACGAACGGCGAAGACATCAAGACCGGTCACAGCAGTTTCGGAACCTGGGTGGATATCACCGCACCGGGTACGGACATTGTAACGACGGATCTTGACGGCGAATATATTGCCACAGCGGGGACCTCATTTTCCTCGCCGTATGTCGGAGCGGTAGGCGCGCTGGTGAAGGCTCATCGGCCGGAACTGACAAACGTGGAGGTAAGGGCCATTTTGGAAAATACTACGGACCCCGTTTATTACGGAGATATCGATCCGATTCAAGGCTATATCGGTACAGGGCGTGTCAACGCCTACGAGGCCCTTATGGCAGCGGACCAGAGGCATCCCCTCGGTGAGATCGCTGCGCCGAGACAGGAACAGATATTCGCATCGGACGGCAATGACATCCCTCTGGTGCTGTTTGTTCACGGTGATTCCTATCGGCTGGAATACACATCATACGGAAACGAAGACTGGCAATTGCTCGACGATAACAGTGCCCTTCCAGATCCCAACGGTCTTGTACATATTTCATTTGCCAATCCCGGCGCAGGGGTATTTGAATTGCGTCTCAGCGTAGATACAGAGGGGGCCACCCACATCGACCGCAAGACATTCGGCCTGGAATCTGCACCCAACCTGGCCCCCTGGCCTATACCGGAAGACGCCGAAGAAGCAGACGTGTGGTATTACGGCAGTCCATTATGCCTCGACGTGGATGGTGACGGTCGAAATGAAATCGTTCAGGCATCAACATCGTTTAGCGACGATTCGTACTGGTCCGAAGGAGGAATAACCATCTGGAAAGAAGACGGAACGACTCTTCCCAACTGGCCCAAGGCGCCGGGCACAAGCTTCCTTGATGTTTCGGCTTCCGGACTGGGGGTCGGAGACATCGACGGTGACGGCGACTACGAAATCATCGCAGTAGATGACTGGAGCGTCCTTGTATATGCCTGGCATGTGGAGACCGGTGAATTAGTGGACGGCGACTGGCCTTTGCCGATCGGCGAATGGTACGCCTATATAATCGGAAGTCCTATCCTTGCAGACCTCGACGGCGACGGCGACAGCGAAATTATCGTTGCCCTTGACGAGGAATCCGGAGAGAGCGATGGCTTGTTTGCCATCCAGGCCGACGGAACGTTTCTGTGGCAGCGGCGGTATACCACAGAGGGCCCCATGAGCGTTGCGGATTTTGACGGTGACGGAGACGTGGAGATTGCCCTTTGCGGATACGGGCCGGGCATCACCCGCGTCTATACCTACATTCTGGACCACAACGGCCAGCAAATCAAGAGATGGCTCGGCGGAAGTGAGAAAGGAATAGCCATCGTTGACCTCGACGCGGACGGGGAATTCGAGCTTGTTTTCTGCACCGAGGACAGCGTGATGGCAGTCCATATCGACGGCAGCACCGTCTGGGAAGCCAGGGTTGGCGAAGATCTGTTGGGTGAATACGGAGCGCTTAGTGTGGGAGACATTGACAGTGACGGTTTAAGTGAAGTTTATGTTACCAGCTTCGTCGAAGCGGACGGATTTACTTTCAGTCTCATTCACGCCTTCGACCATCAGGGCAATGAGCTGTCCGATACCGGCTTTCCCAAGACCGTTATGGGCATGGCAGCGTACAGTCCGCCTTTGATAGGCGATATTGACGGCGACGGACAGAAGGAGCTTGTGATGAGCGCAACCGGAGCACCGATGATGGCCTGGGAAGCGGACGGCTCGGTAACTCCGGGATTTCCAATGTTCGGTCTTTCCACCGATTATTTTACATCGGCCGTGCTCGAAGACCTCGACAAGGACGGTGATATTGAGATGATGTTGAACGGCTATGATTATCAATTCCACGTAATTGACCTGCCTGGCTCGTACAATCCCGATGTAATCGACTGGGGCTCAGCCAGGCATGATCCGCAAAACTCGGGATGGGCCTCGAAGGGTCCTGAACTGAACCCCTTAGACGCGCCGGACGAAATCAGGCCGGGAGAAAGACTCGTGCTGACGTTAAGCGCAACTAATCCGATGAATGCCGAACTTGACTTCTTTGTGGGCAATTTACCGGAAGGGGCTTATTATGATGCTAATACTTTGAGTGTTTTCTGGAAACCGGCCGCAGACCAGGCCTTTCACAGCTATAGGTTCTCTTTCCTGGTAACCGACGGCATCCGGCAGAACAGCCTGAGTCACTCGGTTAAAGTGGTTATGGACGCAATCTACCACGCTAATATGGATACGGACCCAGAATGGCAGCTCGACGAAGGATGGGCATGGGGAGCTCCAGCGGGTCAGGGCTCATGGAACGGCGACCCAGACAGCGGGTATATGGGCGAAAATGTCTTAGGATATGCACTCGACGGCGACTATGAAAATAATATGGCCGAAGCGCGGTATGCAACTACCGGCGCCATTAATTGCGAAGGCTTCCAGAATATCAGGCTGAGCTTCCGCCGGTGGCTCGGGGTTGAATCGCCTTATGATTATGCCGATGTGCAGGTATCGAATGACGGCAGCAACTGGGTGGATTTGTGGACGGTCGGCTATTCTCATATCTCGGATAGTATCTGGCAGTTAGTTGAGTATGCGGTTCCGGCCTCTGTCGCAGACAACCAGTCAACGGTCTTTTTCCGATGGGGTATCGGCCCGACGGACGATTCGGTAACTTACCCCGGCTGGAACATAGATGATGTCCAGGTCACAGGTGATCAGATTTAGTGAAATTGATACAGGCAAGTGG
>DAOUVA010000427.1 GCA_030667885.1 Phycisphaerae bacterium | reverse complement strand
GTATTGCAACCCGCCGGAGGATTGATTCGACCAATTTGGGTGATTGTGCCATTCTCGATGAGAATGGACGTAGTTTCTGCCTCATCAGGAACATCGAACAATCTGCAATTGGTTATAAGAAGTCTTTGCGACATATCAGTTGCAGAATAATAGATTTTCGATTTAATTGCAAGATTAAGATTTTATAATTGTTGTTGGTTGATAGCTGATTTAGTCCGTACAAGGCCTGGTAACATTTATGATTATCGGCTACTTGCAGGTTTATGTAATTTTGTTGATTTTGTGGCTTTAACTTGTTAAATTAATATCAAATTGCCCGCAGCCGGTGTGGATGGCGGGTTTTTACAAATCTTAATTAAAAGGAGAGCTATCATGAAAAAGGCAAGCAGAATATTGGTGCTTGGTGTGCTTTCAATGTTAATATTCAGTGGCGTGCTCTGGGCGGGGCAGCGCGATAGAAATGGATCGGTGGGAGGGACCTTTGTACGGCTGGTCGAGCAAGAGGTTGGCGAACGAGGATATATGGGTATCGTTATAAAGCCGCATGATAGAGACGACCATGTGACCGTACTCGTACCCCGACAGCGCGAGGAAATTTTGCAGGCAGCTCGGAAACTGAAAGCAGGTCAAAAAATAGGTGCTTCATTTGTTACTGAGGCAGGACACAAGTGGGTCAAGAGCATGGAGGCTGAACGGCGTGAAATTATTGAAGAAGACCCGGACGGCAGAAGAAGGATAAATGTTCGCAGGGAGGTCTTTCGTCATGAGGATAACCGGGAAAGGCGGCAGGCCGGAAGGCCGGAATATCTTGAGCAGATGCAGGAGTTGAAGAGGATTCTTTCTTCAAGTCTTGACAGGATGGCGAGGGAGTTCCGAGAGCTTCGGGGGCGTTTGGAGGAGCAGGAGAGAGAGCTGCAAAGACTTCGCGAAGAAAACGAGCTGTTGAGAAGAGAATTGCGAGAAAGAATCGGCTCGGAGAGAGAGCGTGAAAGGGAAGTCCGGGTACGGATACAAAGTGAAGGTAGAGGACGGGAAGAACGCGAGAGGTCAAGAGAACGCAATGAAGGCAGGGCGAGAGGGGAGCGGCCCAGGAGTGAACGAGAAGTTGCGCTGCAACAGCTTGAAGTGATGAGAATGGCACTGCACGCACTTAGTGAAGCCGAACGTGGTGACGCGGTGGAAATGATGACATTAGCCATTCGTTCCCGCGAAATGATGCTTGAAGGACGAAGGGACGAGGAGGCACAACGTGTTCGAGAACGTGCTCCTAATCGCGGGCAGCTTGTCGAAATTCTGTCCATGGCATCAAAGCTCTGGCGAGAATTTGATAACGCCGATAAGAGCGTCGCTGTTGGACGACTGGCAGAGCAGTTGTCAGATTCAAAAAGACGGCAGGTTAGGGAACAAGAGCAGCGCGAGGTCCGAAGAAGAAGCGTGGAACGAAAAGAAGTAAGTTTACCGGAAGGTATGATAGGATTTCGTGGTGTGCTGGTGGGCAGAGTTTTGCGAAAGCTTGACCTCGGTTTTGTTCTGAATGTGGAGAAAGTAACTAAAGTCTGGGAAAACAATAGGGCTGACAGGCCAGAGGCCGCGGTCGGCAAGGATTTGATAATTACCATTCGAGCGGATGAGGAACTCGGCGGCCGTTTCCTGCGTACGCTGCGGACCCTGAAAATAGGGGAGCGGGTTTTGGTTGAGGCCTTCCATTTCGAAGGTAATCGTTTGACTGTAGTAGAGCAGTTACAAAAGGTTGAGTGAAATGGCTTAAAACGAACCAGGCGGTAATCTTTGGCGCTGTTCGCTACGAGTAGAAAAATTTTACTTTTGGAGTAGATATAATGGCCGAGCCAGAAAAGAAGAGCTGGGAAAAGCGATTAGCCGGCGAGCCGGATGAGCTTACGATTGATTTTGTGGAGTCGCTGTCAATAGATAAGCGTCTTTACAAATATGATATTGTCGGTTCAATCGCCCATGCGAGAATGTTATCTGAACAAAAGCTGATTACCAAAGATGAATTCAATTCAATTAAGGACGGGCTTATCGAAATCAGCGAGGAAATTGCGGCAGGGCGGTTCAAATTCGAGAGGAAGTATGAAGATATTCATATGTCGATAGAAGCGGCCCTGGTGGCGAAAATAGGTGAGCCGGCTAAGAAACTTCATACCGGCAGAAGCCGCAACGACCAGATTGCCACCGATGTTAGACTTTGGATGCGGGACCAGATAGAGATTCTGCAGGCTAAGATAACACTGCTTCAAAAAGCGTTCGTTAAATTGGCGGGTAAGTATTCGAAAGATATCATGCCGGGATATACACATCTTCAGCGTGCCCAGCCGATAGTGATTGCTTCTTATTTGCTGAGTTTTGCCGAGCAATTCGAACGTGATTTTATTCGTCTGAAAAATTGCCTTTGTCTGCTCAATATTTCACCTTTGGGCAGTGGGGCCCTGGCCGGTTCTACACTGCCTTTAGACAGAAAGAGCACCGCAAAACAATTAGGTTTTTCGGATATCAGTTATAACAGTATTGATGCAGTTAGTGACAGAGACTATTGTGCGGAATTTATTTTCGATTGTTCGCTTATTGCGACACATCTGTCTCGATTGGCCGAGGACTGGATAATCTATTCATCCAGCGAATTCGGGTTTGTTCGGATTGATGATGCCTATTGCACATCGTCGAGTATGATGCCTCAGAAGCGAAATCCGGACCTTTTGGAGCTTATACGGGCAAAAACCGGTTTGGTTTATGGTTCGTTGATGGCTATGCTGACGATTTTGAAAGGTCAGCCATCGGGCTATAATCGCGATATGCAGGAAGATAAGACTCATATTTTTGCTGCGAGTGATACAGCCGGTATCTGTTTGGATGTGGCGCGTGCGATTGTTTCACATACCAAATTCAATACAAAGAAGATTTCAGCTAAGCTGGATGAAGGTTTTTTGGATGCTACAGCCTTGGCCGAGTATCTGGTTGGAAAGGGTGTTGCCTTTCGTGAAGCGCACGGAATTGTCGGGTCTTTGGTTGCTTCTTGTGAGCAGCAAAATAAGAATTTGGCAGACCTTAGTTTGGAAGAACTGCAAAAATATTCGGCCTCTGTTGAGAAGGACGTATATGAAAATCTCGGTGCTTCAGGTGTTGTAGATAAATACGTTACAGCCGGTTCAGCCGGGCCAAAACAGGCAAAAGAGCAAATTGCATACTGGAATAATTATTTGGGACAGAGATGAGTGCCGGAGAAGATGAAATAACCGCATGGTTCGCTTGCCAAAGCAAGTTGTCCATGGTGGATTTTCCAATTGGCATCGGTGATGATATGGCCCAGATTAGATTAGGCGATGAGTCGCTGCTTATCACTACCGATATGTTGCTGGACGGCGTGCATTTTGATCTCAGAGAGGCAACTTTAGAGCAGGCGGGATATAAGGCAATGGCAGTCAGCCTTAGCGATTGTGCGGCTATGGCGACGGTGCCTGTTGCTGCGGTTGTATCTGTTGCGCTACCGAAGGCATTCGGCGAAAAAGAATTAAAACAACTTCACTCGGGGATTGTTAGGGCGGGTGGCAAGTTTGGCTGTGAGCTTGTTGGTGGTGATATTACGAGTTGGAAGAATGAAAGTCCGTTTGCGATAAGCGTCGCAATGATTAGCAAAAAGGCGGATAATGAGCCCGTCAGAAGGTCGGGTGCGAAGGTAGATGACAATATCTGTGTGACAGGCTCGTTGGGTGGCTCAGGCTGTGGGAAACATCTGAAATTTGAGCCGAGAGTGACCGAAGCAATAAAAATCGCTCAAATGGTAAAAGTGCATTCAATGATTGATATAAGTGATGGGCTTAGTAGTGATTTGAACCGTATCTGCCGGCAAAGCAGCGTTGGGGCATTAATAAATGCCGAGACTATTCCCATATCTGAACAAGCTCGAAAAAACAAAGAACCGATAAATTCAGCCTTGAACGATGGTGAAGATTTTGAGCTGCTTTTTACCCTTTCACAGGAAGATTGCCGGAGATTATTGGAAAGATGGGATGGGCCGACGGCTATTACTCAAATCGGTACCATTACAAATACCAGGAAAATACAGATAAAGATGGCCGATGGCCGGGTTATAGATTTACGTAGTAAAGGATATGACCATTTGAAGAATTGACCATGGGGCAGTGGAGGTAAGAATTATGAGAAGTAGATTTTGG
>DAOUVA010000251.1 GCA_030667885.1 Phycisphaerae bacterium | reverse complement strand
GTTGATACTCAGTAAAAGCACGGTAAGTAAACTGAATTGCTTCGAGTCGAACAATCTCAGAAGATTGTTTTCCTGCGCTGCTAACGTCGCCAGCATACCGGCCAGGCCGTCAACACGACCGAGTGCAATAGGAATGGCAATGAACGACAGGGCAATAATCATAAAGCCCTGAATCATATCGGTGCGGATGGCCGCGATTATACCGCCCCAGTAGCTGTAGATTATGAACACCACCGTGGTGACAAATATGATTCCAAAGAACCACATATCACTATTCTGTACCGTGGCTTTGCCCATCACGCCCTGTACGGTGCGGGTTGTCGCAAGCATGACTCCCGCTAAGAATACAATCATCCCGACCGACGCTACGATAATATACAGAACACTGGCCGATCTGCCGAATCGCTCCCGGAAAAAGTCGGCCATCGTCAGGCAGCGCATCCGCCGGATTATCGGCGCGATAATCCAGTAGAAGGGCGTCCCGAACAGCCACATCCACGAGACCCAGATACCGGAGGCTCCGCTTACAACGCCCTGGCTCATTACCCCAGCCACATTGCCAGGGTGTGTGCCGGCGCCGAAAGCGTGCATCACCATCATCGGCCAGCCGAACTGGCGGTTGCCCAGCAGGTAACCTTCCTGGTTGTGAATACCCTTCTTGCTCCACCAGCCCATCAGGAGCATTCCGGCAAAATATAATGCAAGCACAATCCAGATTGCGTAGTGTAAACCAAGAAACTCCATAGCTGCTCCTTATCCGTTGTTTGCAACTTATTAAAACGTTTGAATGGGAACTTCTGTCCCGGTTTTTTCAGCCGAGATATAAGCACTATAAATGGTCGAGATGCAGTCGGCGGCCAGGTTGCTGGTACTTTCCAGAGTGTCACCGTATGCGATGGTCCTGTAGAAGGCCTCCATTTCCTGTGGATAGCCTGTGAACCAGTCCTCATCGGGCGATGGATTCGACCAGCCCTGTTTGGTGCCTGTTTTTTCCACTGTGTAAATATCGGAGAAATAAGATTCGACCGGGTTATAAGTTGCCATTGCTGTGTTCGGATTGATATTGCAGATGGTCCGGTGGTTGTTCGCCGAGACTTCGAGCCAGTTGTGGATGCCGCCTAAAACGATATCGGAGGCGAAGATGTCGGCGATAGTGCCGTCTTCGAAGATAACGTGCATTAAAGAAAAGTCATCGATATCGTGGTAGTCGCAGCGGATATGGCCCTTGTCTTCGAATTTTTCCAGCCGGGTCAGAGCGGCTGTGCGGGCGGATACCGCTTTGGGGCGTATCGGTTTGCCATTGCGCGCGTTTCCTTCAACGCATTTGAGGTAAAGCGCCGCCGTTAGCGGGTGGCATCCCTTGCCTATCATAACACCGCCTCCGGAAAACTTCCAATAGGCATATGTCGTGGCATGTGAACCGGAGTGTGCCTCTTCGCCGTGCATCCAGAGAACCTGAGCACCAGTTTTTTCGATAATCTCACGCTCCTTTTGAATCGACGGTGCATAAATCCAGTTCTCGGCGTAAAGTATCCGGCCTTTGCTCTTCTTTTCCGCATCGAGCATCCGCTTGATACTCGCAAGGGAATGGTCAAGTGCATCCTGCTTTGGGAAAGTATCGCCATTGAAGTCTTCCGAGCCGTCACCGAAGTAGCCGGTGAGCGGTTTTTCCACAATGGCGAACTTGCCTTTTTCCAGGGCGGCCACCGCAATAGGTTCATGGGCCACCGGCGGAGTACAGACGTGGATGACATCGACTTTATCGATTAGCTTTTCCATGCTGTCATAAGCGGCAATGTCACGCTTGTCCGCATAGGATTTCGCCTGCTCGGTGTCGGTTGAGAATACACCTTCGACTTCAACATTTGTGTCGTGGACTTTTTTCAAACATTCGAAATGAAACGTTGCAGCAAAGCCGGCGCCGATAATGCCTGTACGAATGGTCTTCTTTTTCATCTAAGATTTCCTTTCGGGAAAATTCAAAATTCTAAAGTTCCGGAGCATCCTGTCGCTGGTGTTTGCGAATATCAGTTAATGGCAATGCACCGCGGGATCCGATTCTGCTGCCGAAAATTTTTATACCGCCTAATCGGCCTCGGAATTGCCGGTCTTTGCCATGTTGATGGATACTTTCATTGTAGTTGCCGATTGTAAGTGTGCCGCTTCCTTTGCCCGTATCGCCGCGGTTATAACTGGTTGTTCTATCGAGCTTTGCGGGTATATCGTCATCGCCGAAGTACCAGCGAACATTATCTTTTGCTCTGGTTGCATCATATGTCACTGCGAAGAAAGTCCACTGTCCGATACGCAGTTTTTTCGATGAGCTTTCGTTTTTAGCACGGTCGGACCATTCGTTGACCGCAAGTCGAAGCTGTCCATCCTGAAGGCAAACCATATCTACACCTGAGCGGTTATAGTTCAGGTTGAATACGATACGGTTACCGCCGCGTCCTGTCTTTAAGCTGGAGGGATTTGCCCAGCCTAAGATAGTAAAAGACCGTAGTCCTTCCATTGCCTCGATAGGTTTGTCGCCGACGGAAATCCATTTCCATGGCTCTCCGTCACCGAGGTTATAAAATCCATTTTTTGCTCGAACAATCCTACCATGAAGTTTTGTACGAGGACTTTCGGCATTTTTAACTCCAACCTGCACTATGGGCATGTCGGTCGCCCGGTCTGAAGCGATAGATAAAACAGTACTGGCAGAAAGTCCGTTGTCGTCGGTAGCAGTCAGCGTTGCTGTGTATAAACCCGGCTGCTCGTAAATGTGCACAGGATTAGGTCTGGTCGAGGATGTTCCATCTCCGAATTCCCAGCGAAGCCGATATTTGGTCGGTGTCGAAAATTTCACTTTAAGGGGATTAGTACCTTCGGTTGGATTGGCAGATGCCTTTACGTCAGGCCGCATTTTCTCGCCCGAAGCATAAACGGACAATCGCAGGAGATAATTGGCTTTTGGCGATGTAAAGCTGAAACGACCGGGATTGGCATTGCTTAACGGAGTGACAGTCATGTTCCACGTGTCGATACCGTCAACCTTGTATGCCTTTGAGCCCGGAAGGTCTAAGGTTATGGCTGTAGGGGTGCTGAAGTATATGAAATAAAGCTCGCCGGCTTTGGAAAGGACATAGTTGCCGGCGGAAAGTTCACGAGGTTCCATCTCGGCAAACGGCGTCGGGGCCATTATCTTTTTCAGAAAAGCAATTCTGGCCGGGCTTTGCCCGTGCAGCACGCCGCCTTTTGACCACCATAGCAAGTCTTGAGGGTGCTTGTAAGTTTCGCCGTGCCCGACATAACAACCGCTGATGGTTCCGAGCCAGAATCTGTGGGTCAGTTCCTGGGCGGTAATTTTACCCCAGCCCTGAGAGATAGTCCCTTCGTATTTGCATTCATCGAACACAACCGGTTTGTTGTACTCGTTTCGCCATTCTATGCCTCTTGCAAGAGACGAACTTTGGATGCTGGCATGATTAACCCATGACTTGTTATGGTCGTAGAAAACGCGACAGTTATGGATACCTCGAAGACGCTGGTATGGGTCGTACTTTTGAACTATCTGGAAGAAGCGGTCCCAGTCTTCCATCTTTTTTGACTTCATCAAGTCAAACTCGTTTGCAAATGACCACCAGACGTTGCGATAGGCCGCCGTCCGAGCGACGATGTAACGAAGATAGCGGTCGTCGGTCTTGGAATTCATATCTTTATAGCCCCAGCGGTCATACGGATGGAAAAGGATAAGGTCGGCCTCAATTCCCAAATCGCGCAAATCGCCGATACGCTTCTCGAAGTGCCTGAAGAATTCGGGATTGAAGCGATTGAAATCCCAGTCTTTTAGAGGTTGCCCTTCGAACGGATAAAATTCGGGCTCGTTTTTGTTGTACGTATAACTTTTGGGAAAGACGCACATTCGCATTTTATTAAACGGCGCTTCTTTGAGCGTGGTAAGTGTCTGTTCTTCCATTGCGTTTCCCTGATGTGCCCAGGCATAACAGGTCGTACCGATTTGAAAATAAGGCGTACCATCGGCGTAGGCAAAATGCCATGTCTTGTGAACACCAACAGGGCCGTGATTACCAGGTGATGGTTTTACACAGGTGAATTGGCCTTTCTTTCCGTTAAGCTCTCTACGGTTGCTTTTTGTTACATAGGTCCACTTGCCCGGTGAATCCGGCATAAAGCGGATGCGATACATACCGTTGCCGTCATAAAATCCTTCAGGCTCAAAAGCTCGGCCACGCTGCCTGAACTCGGCACTCAGTTTTACATCAATAAATGGATTTCCCCCTTCAGGGCCATTTAGCGCCAGTTCGAAAATATCCCACTGCTCGATGATGTTAGAGTTAGATTTTGCTTCTGCTGTTGCTGTGGCAACAAGAACTGCCGAAAATACCAGAAGCAATAATTTAATTTGCCTGAAGTGGACTCGATTTAGGCGCATTTTCCACATTGTTCCTCCTGTTCTTTCAGGTTTCAGCAAAATCTCTATAGATAGCGGCGATTCGCAAAAGGTTTTACTACCCGGTCGCTAAATCGAACGGCGAAACGTAATCTCCGTGTTTTTCTCGCAGGTCATTCAGACGCTTGCGTGTATCTTCCAGGGTGTCATACACAATCTGCGGGCTGCCGGGACCGTTCTCTTTATGGTACTTCTCTACGCGGCCAATCTTAGCCAGATTTTCAGATACTCTGATAGTAAATTGATTGATGTAATCTTCTTTTTTGTACTCTTTATCAAGGACCTGCTTGAACAGCTTTACGAGGTCCTCATAGCGGGGTATCTGACCGGTTGGACATGTAATCGCATCTACATCGCCGTGTACACGAAGCTCCATCCATTTAATCCAGACGTGCTTATCACGAACGCCGTTTACAAAATTGCCTTCCTTGTCTCTCAGGAAATAATTCACGCCGAACACCAAAGGCGGCTTCTTAATATCATTGACAAAGTCCACATTATTCTGAATATACTTACCGAGAGGAATCGCCAGAAAGTCCTGAATACTCATCAGGTTAATTTCCATCACGCCTTCTTCACCGATAATAGCAAAAGTGGTTTCCGTCTCGAGTGAAGCGCCGTACGAAACGATACCATGCGCCCAGTTAAAGCTCTGCTGGACCGGTACGGATCCCTTGGGGTCTCGTCCTCCGTACATTAGGCCTCCGAGAACAACACCGTCAGGATTGTCCAGTTCGGGGTCGCAATTGGCCAGCGCCTTCAACGACACCGCATATCTTGCGTTCTTATGGGCCGGCGAAATCTCTTTTCCATTTGCGTCCTGCTTTCCTTTGAACCATTCACCGGAGAAATTAGCGCCCTTATCCGGGAGTTCTTCTCCCATTCCCAGCCAGTAAGGTTTTTTATCAGAAACCAGAATATTCGAGATAATCACCTCGCCGGGACTATGCAGCATGTCCCATATTGCGGGATCACCCTTGGCCGTAACGTTTTGGATAATACCGAAGATTCCCGCTTCAGTGTTTACCGCTCGAAACTCACCGTTAATGTTCCTAAAATATGCAATATCATCGCCCAATATAGTCTCGCCCGGCAGCATGGCTGTCGAGGTCTTGCCGCATGCACTCGGAAATGCTCCGGCCAGATAGGTCTTTCGTCCTCCCGGACCGTAAACACCCGATATGAACATATGCTCGGCCAGCCAGCCTTCCTGGTCTGCCTTGCGAATCGTAAGCCTCAAAGCCAGCTACTTAAGCCCCATAGTATTGCCGCCGTACTGCGTATTGACACTGTAAATAGTATCTGTTGTGTAATCCATATAGATACGCTTGTTTGGCACATCTACGCTGATCATATCCTCGCTCAGTTGACCTGCGGAGTGCAGAAAACAAAAGACGTTCTCATCTTTTCTAATCTTGCAGAACTGGTCATAAGCAGTGCGATAAAGCAAATCCTCACTGTGCGCCACGTACCACGAATCTGTAATCTGAACGCATGGGATACTAAATACCGAATCTCTCGGTCCCAACATTAAAAACCGCAGAATCAGTGTCCTGCTCTTCATCGAATCTTTCATAAGACCGCGAACCTCGGCAAGGCCCTCTTCACGCTCTATCTGATTTAGTGCCTTGCTCAGCGTCTCGGTCTTCGGCACCAGATACTTGGTAGCGTTCCTGTCTCGGGCCTGGTCATAAATCCCATCGAAGTGACATGTGTGCCCGGGGGTTTCCAAAGGCGCTTCTTCCCCGCTTTTAACGGCCATTTCACGAACATGACTTATATCTTCAGCAGCATCTGTGCAGACAAAAACTGCCTCAGGATTCGTCAGCTCTATGGCATCAGCAATAAATTCGTGTATTTTGGCATTATCTACGGCCATTAGCCTGTCGTAGCTTTCGGCAGTCAGTTTTTCCTTCAGTAATTCCTTCACATTAGACATTTGTAATTTCACCTCTTAAATTAAGTAAATTCTGGTTCAAAATAGCCGTGAGATTGTACCTGCCGAGCCGTCTGAGGTCAATATATTTTCCGGGAAGTGTGATTTTTGTATAATCCTGCCTTATAATGCTGAAAACGCCCGTGAAAGGGCGTATAAGAGAGGATGGGCCCAAAAAGCCCGGCCTTGATTTACCCGCTTTTTCACATATTTATCGTATGTGCTACCTACGACGCTGGCGATTCTGCTGTGTCCG
>DAOUVA010000285.1 GCA_030667885.1 Phycisphaerae bacterium | reverse complement strand
TCCGTTTCGTTCTATCTGTTCGGCCATCTCAAAAACTTCATCGGCGTTAAATGGCATACTCATTATTATCTTCCTTTCAGTTGCTCAACCGGATGTTTTGCAGGCTTACAAATATAGCGATCGGCAATTTTTTGAAGGTACAAGGTTATTTCAATGACTTCAATGGCATTAAAGGAAATGCTCATTATTACTTTCCTTCTGTTGCAGGCGGCGTAAAGACTCGTTGCCCTAATTCACGATCGAACATAAACATTCCACCCGGTGCGTTTTCCATCATTTTTAGTTGTTGCACTATTTCGTCGGCGGTTGACTCTTCTTCGACCTGCTCATTGACAAACCACTGCAAAAAGCTGTTTGTTGCATGGTCTTTTTCCTTAATAGCCAAATCCACCAGGTCGTTAATCAGGCCTGTAACTTTTTGTTCATGTTCATAAGTCGCCTTGAAAACCGCTAATGCTGAGTCCCATTCTGTCTGCGGTCCTTCTATGGCCTTCAGTAATACTCTGCCGCCACGTTCATTTATGAAGTCGTAAATCTTCGTCGCATGCATTACTTCTTCCTGTGTCTGTATTCTCATCCAGTTGGCAAAACCATTTAAGTTCTGGGCCTTAAAATATGACTCCATTGACAGGTACAGATATGCCGAATACAGCTCTGCGTTAACCTGTTCGTTCAGGGCCTCTTCCATCTTTTTGCTTATCATTTTTTACCCTTTCCACAGACCGTGAACATTACAATGCTCTCTTGCGCTGACAGAATCGGCCTCGACGTTAAACACAGCTTCGGGCTCACTGCCGGGTTCGAGGAACTGCCGATATGCCTTACCGTTCGCAAGCAGCTCAATCCATTCGATATAGTGTTTCTCTTCCATAGGATGCGGTACAGAACCGACCTTGACTTTATAACCGCCTTCGATTTTTTCGATTACGGGTACGTGCTTTTCGGTTGTTGCATCGGCGGTTTTTTCAGCCAGAAGTTCCATCGGTTTACCGCAGCAGACCAGCTCACCCGCCCCGCCGTGAAGTACCTCTACAATGTTACCGCATACGGCACATTTGTAAATTTGAAGTTTTTTAGCCATAATCAATCCCTTTCGTGATTTGACGATATTAATTTGTGATTCCAATTTCTTTGTGTTTGGCAAGAATTTCGTCAGCAAGCTTCTCAAGAGCGGCAAAGTCGCTTTCTTTGGGGTCGCCCTTTGCTAATACCGGCTCAAGGATTTCTGCCTTTAGATTTGTCAACATACTCGTTAATTGCTCAACCATTTTGCTGCCCCAGCCATAAGAGCCTATGACAGTTGCAAATTTAGTTTTGGGTCTAAGAGCATTGGCCAGAAAAGCTGCATAAGCAGCATGCGGATGCGGTCCTATCAAAACCGTAGGTGAGCCGATAACAACGGTTGCTGCATCCACCAATGCCATCGCAAGTTTGCCTATATCGACCGTTGAAAGCTCAAACTGCCTTACGGTAATACCTCTTTCGATCAAAGCCTCAACAAAATATGACACCATTTTAGCCGTGCTGCCGTGCATCGAAACATATGCGACTACTACCTCATTTTTAACAGTATCAGAAATCCAGTCTTTATATGCATCTATAATGAACTTGGGCTTGTCGTGTACCGGTCCGTGGCTTGGCGCAATAATTTCTATATCTAAGTCTTCAAGCTTTGCCAGGTTGTTATTTATCTGACTTCTGAATGGCATCATAATCTCGGCGTAATAACGCTTTGCCGATTCATATACCACCGCCTCGTCGTCAACGGACAAGCTGCTTGAAGCCAGATGAGAGCCGAAGAAATCGCACGAAAAAAGTATCTTGTCCTCTTTAAGATACGTGCCCATAGTTTCCGGCCAGTGTACCCAGGGAGTGTAAATAAACTGTAAAGTTTTGTCACCTAATGAGAGCCTCTGACCGTCTTCGACCGTGATAAATTTATCTTCTTCTATGTCGAGCAGGTCAATCAGCATACCCTTACACTTGGGGTTCGTTACTACCTTTGCATCCGGATATATTGACAACACGTCTGGCAGAGATCCCGAATGGTCCTGCTCTGCATGGTGAGCAACAACGTAGTCGATTTTGTTAATCCCAAGCCTTACAAGGTTCTCTAATAATACTTCAGTCATGGCTGGGTCAACCGTATCCAACAATGCTACTTTCTCATTGCCCCGCACCAGATAAGAATTATAACTGGTACCGTCCGGCAGCGGAATAAGCCTGTCGAATAGTCTGGCGTCCCAGTCTATTGCGCCAACGGCGTGAATGTTTGGTTTTAATTGCCTCATTGTCCTGTTTCTTTTACTGCAGTTAATGCTGCTTCATAATCGGGTTCATTCGTTACTTCGTCAACTATTTCTATGTAACGAATAATACCCTCTTTGTCCACAACAAATACTGTTCGAGCCAAAAGTCGCAATTCTTTTATCAGAACGCCGAATTCAGTGCCGAATTCTGCTTTTGCATGGTCTGAAAGTGTCTGAACATTTTCCACATTTGCTGCCCCGCACCACCGTTTCTGGGCAAATGGAAGGTCCATGCTGATAGTCAATACGACGACGTCATCACTCAGCGATGCGGCCTGCTCATTGAACTTCCGCGTCTGGATATCACATACAGGCGTATCCAGAGACGGAACTGTACAGATTACGCAAACTTTCCCCCGAAAGCCAGATAGTTTCACCGGTGACAAATCATTGGCTAAAACCTCTGCATCCGGAGCCGTATCACCGATCTTAAGCTCATTACCCACCAGCGTCAGAGGATTACCTTTGAATTTTATCACATCTTTTCTTTCTGCCATATCCTCACCTGTTTCCCTTCGATGTTCATGTTCCCTTAAGCCGGCCTAACCTGAATATGCCTCATGGAACCGGCTCAATAAAGTTTTTAGTTTTGCCACGTTAGCAGTGTCGGTTGTCTGTTTTGCCTTCATAGTAGTAACAAGCATCTCGTGCAGCAGCGTCAGCTTCTTAACATATTTCTTGTATTCCTGGACATTACCTTCTGATGCTGTTTTTATACGTTGTGCCATAAAATAATAGGTTATGATATGGCTCAATTCGTCGGCGTGTGCCTCTTTGTTGTTTACCCAGCGAACTATCTGATTGGCATTTACTTCATCCGGGTCCGACAGTTCCTCAATCTGCTTCATTGATTTCTCGATTGTTGTGATATGCTCGGAAATCGAATTAAACCGGGCCTCATCGTCGTATATTCCACAAGGTATCTGGCAATGCGAATACGCTAATGAGCCGAACACAACAGCCGACACAAATAAAGCACCCAATACGATTTTCTTGTTTGTTCTACTTTTCATTGTCCTCACCTTTCATCTATCTATTTACCATTAATAATTTGTAGCTTCCAGTTCAAAATAAGCCTGCGGATGCGCACAGACCGGGCACGTTTTAAGAGCTTCCGTGCCTTCGTGTACATACCCACAGTTTCTGCACACCCATCTGACTGGCTTGTCTCTTTTGAATACCTTTCCATCATGGATGTTTTTCTCAAGAGCTATATACCTGTCTCTGTGACGGGCCTCGGCGACAGCAATGCTTCTGAAAAATCCTGCAATCTCCTTAAATCCTTCTTCATCTGCGACTTTCGCAAAATCAGGATACATCAAGGTCGTTTCGTAATTCTCCCCGGCCGCTGCTTCTTTTAGATTTTCCACTGTCGTACCTATCTTACCGGCCGGAAATCCTGCCGTTATTTCAACCTCACCACCCTGGAGAAACTTGAACTCACGCTTGGCATGTTCCTTCTCCTGGTTGGCTGTCTCTTCGAAAATAGCTGAAATCTGCACGTATCCTTCTTTCTTAGCCTGGCTGGCAAAATAGGTATACCTGTTCCTGGCTTGTGATTCACCTGCGAATGCCCCTAATAGATTCTTTTCCGTCTTACTTCCCTTCAATTCCATTTGTTACCTCTCTTTCTTTTTTTTAAATATTTAACTGACTCAATTATTCAATCCGCACAAATCGCATAAGCCTTCTATATATACGGCTTTTCTAAGCACTGTAAATTTTTCTCTGATTTCCGAGGGTAATTTTATATTATCAAATGGCTTATGGTGGAAATCAATAATTCTTTTGCATTTTACGCACCTGAAATGCTGATGTTCGTGTAATCCACCGTCAAACCGCCTGGCGTCTCCCGAGCCAACTACCGTAAAAGCAGCCCCAATCTCATTGAGCGTCAACAGTGTTCTGTTGACCGTATCCAGCGATATACTCGGGAATATCTTTTTTACTTTCTCATACAGCATCTCCGCCGAAGGATGCTCGTCTGTCTGGAGAAGCTCTCTGTATATCGCTACCCTCTGCGGCGTAACTTTAAGGCCGGCTTCTCTGCATTGAGATGTAAATTGCCTGGTCTTTTCATCTAATTCGATACTATTGATTTTGTTGTTTTTCTTATTCATAATAGCTACTAAATAGTATATACTACTAATTGTCAACAATGTTTTTTATATTTTTTAAAATAATTTTCCTATGATTACGTCATACAAAATCCTCTTTTAATCGATTACACTGGAAATTATGTGTTTTGATAAATAAGATTATAGGAATTTAGAAATGATTCTGGCTATTATTGAGCTATTATTTATAAATAAAATCCAGAAAGCGTGCTGAAATATGTGTATTCTAAAAAAGTAACGGCCTTTACCTTACCACCGGCCTTGTCCGGTGGTATTCAAAACCGTTTGCCACAGATGCCCGTCAGGATCAACCTTCTTTTTCTTCAGGATAGTAAGTGATATGGGGATATGAACAAAGTATTGATTCCAGTACCCGATTACCATATTCGTTCGGCCTGACATGCCCGCGTGGACCGCATTTTGACCGAGTGATACGCAAAAAGCCGCGTCATTTGAATCGGTAGGTAAGCTGCGAATCATATAACTGGGATCGATATATTTCAGGCTGACAGACTTATTCTTTTCTGCAAAATACTGTATTATTCTCTCCTTCAAAATAAGCCCAATATCCTCACGAACAACATTGCCGGAAGCATCCTTCTTGTTAACACCGTTTATTGCGGCTATCTGCTGGCCTACACCTTCAGCTACGACTATCACCGCGTGATGTTTTTTATCTAACCGTTTTTCCAGTGCCTGTAAGAATCCGTTCTCCCCTTCCAGAATAAACGGCGCTTCAGGAATAAAGCAGAAGTTTACGTCACTGTTAGACAATGTGGCGTAAGCTGATATAAAGCCTGAATCCCTGCCCATCAGTTTCACTAATCCAATGCCGTTCCAGGCGCCTTTGGCTTCCGCATGTGCGCAGTGAATTGCCGGCCGTGCTGCTTCTACCGCTGTCGAGAAGCCGAATGATTGCTCTATGCCGCAAATGTCATTATCGATTGTCTTCGGAATACCGATAACCGAAATTCCCCCCCCCCTTTTCCTGATAGCCGTATTCAGGTCGTGTGCGCCTCGAAGGGTACCGTCTCCGCCGATGACAAACAATAGTTCGACTCCCATCTTTTCCAGTGTATCAACCATTTCATCGGACTCCTGCGGACCTCGGGATGATGATAAGATATCTCCCCCTTTAAGATGAATTTCATCTACCGATTCAGGCGTTAGTAAAAGAGGCTCCTTGGGAGCTTTGGAAGTTAGCCCCATATATCCGTAACGAAAACCATAAACTGCTTTGACGTTATATTGCCAGAGCAGGCTGAGAGTGATAGTTCTGATAACATCGTTAAGGCCGGGGCACAATCCACCGCACGTCACGATTCCGCAGGTTAGCTTTTTCGGCTCAAAGAATATATTTCGCCGCGGTCCCGCCATCTCTAACATCGGTGCTTCTTTTTTGCAGTCCGTGGTTGTTTTCAGGTCCTCAGAATGTGTGTACAATAGAACCTTCTCACTGTCATCGACAAAATCGCCTCTACACTCTACTAGGGGCGATTCTATCTTCGGCTGGCCAAGTGTATCAATTGTCAAATCAGGTAACTCGTCCGGTCTTAAGCTAAAGGCATCCATTTACTGTTTACTCCAGATACGTGTATTAAGGTTAAGGTCATCAACAATTCCGATAGCAAGCTGAAGGTCTTCAAAATATTCGCGAACAGGTTCGAAGTCCAGTAGCGTCCTGAATATCCTCGGCTCGAAGAGACTTTTTGTATATGACACGGC
>DAOUVA010000182.1 GCA_030667885.1 Phycisphaerae bacterium | reverse complement strand
TCTACCACGGTGTTTTTCCAACGATGGACGGGCATGTATATCGTCTGGGTGCCGCTTTGCACAACCTTGATGACCCGGCTGAGATTCTTGGCGTCGGCGACCGCTGGATATTACAGCCGGAAGACCCGTGGGAAGTCACCGGCTATGTGCACAACGTGGTCTTTACCTGCGGGGCCGTACCGGAAGACGATGGGACATTGAAACTATACTGGGGCGGGGCGGATAAGGTGATGTGCGCCGGTACGGCGGTAATCGACGAGCTTGTAGAGCTTTGCCTGACCGATTCAAGAGCGCCAAAGTAATATATCTTAATGAAATAGAGAAACGGTTCTGATGATTTATAAAATTAAAGTCAGTCTTAAGGACATTCGTCCGCAGATATGGAGAAGAATTCAGGTGCATGGCAATACTACGCTGTACAAGCTTCACAGGATTCTGCAGGTTGTGATGGGCTGGGAAGACTATCATCTGCATGAGTTTAAGATCGATGGGGAAAGTTATGGGCCGCCTCAAGATGAATTTACAGATAACTTTGGTTTTAGCGGGTCTATAAACGAGAAAAGGGTAAAATTATCTGAAGTGATTCGTGCGGAGAAAGTTAGGTTTCTCTATACATACGATTTTGGAGATGACTGGCGTCACGAATTGTTAGTTGAGAAGATTCTGCTTCCGGAGAAGGGGCAGAAATACCCTGTTTGCCTGAAAGGCAAGCGAGCTTGTCCTCCTGAGGATTGCGGGGGGGTGTGGGGGTATCAAGATCTAGTGGAGGCACGCGAGCATCCTGATGACCCTGAGTGCCAGGAACTGCTGGAATGGGCGGGTGAATTCGACCCGGAAGAATTTGATTTAGACGAGATTAACTCGTGTTTGAAAAAAACGAAATAAGCCGCTTGCTTCCGCAGGAATGATAACTCCTCAAATTACGTGTGAAAGAACACTAACTCCGAGATCGCCTGTCCATAAGGAGAATGATTCTGTCGTACTTATCTTTAGGCAGGGCATTTCTTAATATTTTCCGGATTTCGTGCATGGGGGTGCGCAGTGTCGTATGTGTTACGACAATGTGCTCGTTTTTCAGGTTTTTAAGCAGGGTTGTAAAATCATCGATGTGCATGTGTCTTCCCGCTTCGGCCCGGCCGGAATGCTCGTCTTCGTAGAACGTGCACTCGGCTATTAGAATTTTGCTTTCGGTGATATATTTTAACTGCGAAAAGTCAACATACTGCGTATCGCCGAGGTAGCTGACGATTGGAATCTCCAGCGGGTTATCTATCTCGATGCCCTGTTTTTTTAACTCGACGATTTGCGGGCCCGTCAGGCCGGTGTACTCGGCTTTTAGCTTTTTTCGCTTTTCAATTACGCTGAAACCGACAGAGCCATTGCTGTGTTTAGTCGGGAAGACCCTGGCGAAGAGGTTCGGCTTTATCTGGTATTCGTCGCCGGGTTTTACACCCACGAGTTTGACCGGTATTTTATTGCCGTCCAGCCGGCCCCAGGCGTTGATTATTTCCGTTATAGGCTGCAATAGATTTTCGGGGGCCAGTATTGTCCCGGCCGGCATACCGCAAAATTTTCGATGCGAAAGGTAATATGCGATACCCGCTGCGTGGTCCATGTGCCCGTGCGTAAGCAGAATATGATTTATGGAAATAATCTGGTCGGGGGCCTTGCCGATATCGAAACAAACGTCCAACTGCGGCATTGCAACGACGGTTTCTTCTCCGGCGACCGAATAGCCGATGATTTCCAAATCATCTATTTCTATATGTGCTAAATTATGGCTTGGCATTTATAGTTGATTGTCCATTATTGATTTCGAATTAAGAACTCCTTCTTTTTCATTTTTGTACTTATATTTCATAGTAGAAACAAGTGGTGGTTATGTCAATTTGTTTTTGACATAGCGACTGATACGTGTACACTGGGCTTTTAATAAGCACCAATAAAATCACAAATGAATAACACATTTTGAACTTAAAAAGTGAGGGCTCTGGAGCATGAAGAGAAAAACAATGAAAACATTCACTGCGTTTCTTGCCTGTTTGATTATTTCGAGTTTGGCAAACTGTGTTTGGGCAAAAGAGGCTATCCCGCAACTGGATCAGGAGAAGCTGCCCGGCAGGCAGGTCAAGGTGGCGGCTATTTGTATTGGTTTCGATGGCGATCACGATGTTAAACTGAAGCTGGCGATAGAGCATCTGCATACGGCCGGAAAGAACGGGGTGGATATTGCCTGTCTGCCTGAAGAATTCGCCGGTACCGAGGCTGAGCCTGTTCCCGGGCCAACCACCAAAGCCGTGGCAAAACTTGCCAGGAAGTACAATATGTACGTTATCTGCCCGATACGAGAGCAGGCAGGGGATGAGCAATACAATACGGCCGTTCTTATCGACCGAAAGGGCAAAGTGGCCGGCTACTATCGGAAGGTTTTTGTGTTCTGGGGCGAAGGGCTGCATGTGAGCAGGGAGGGTGTGAAGGCTTTCGATACTGATTTCGGCAGGATAAGTATTCTTACTTGCTTTGACCTGAACTATGCAGAGTTGTGGCGCCAGTGTGATGCTTTGGATGTGGATATAGTTTTCTGGCCAAGCGCATACGGCGGAGGTTCACCACTGAACGCTTACGCAATACTTTATCATTACTATATTGTTCCGGTGTGGGCCGGTAATATAATCGACATTACGGGAAAAACTTTTGAGAATATTGAAAAGCCACACCCGAAACAGTTCATCGCGACGCTGGATTTGGACAGGGCGTTTGCCCACTACGACTTCAACAGCAAAAAGGTCGAGAAAATGCTTGCCGAGCACAAAGGCGAGATAAAAGTCGAGCGGAAGCTAAGCGACGAGGACTTGGCGCCATGGTGGCTATTCAAGGCGATCAAGCCGGGTGTTAGCGTGCGGAAGCTGCTGAAGAAATACGAGATTGAGACACTTCGTGAGTATCAGCATCGCAGCAGAAAGCAGATAAATGAGGCCCGCAAAAAAGGCAAGAGAATATAACAAAATCGAGGACTTTGTTAATGCCTGACAAGCGCACTCACAGAGGGCCGCATCCGGCGGACAAAAAGTTATTTGCCGAAGATGCGATTCCCAGTCTGCTCAAAGCGATTGCTGATTTTTCGCTTCTACTTACGAAGGGCTATGCGGAAAAAAGTGCGCTTAAATTAGTCGGTGACAGGTTCTCACTTACCCAAAGACAAAGACTGGCTGTTATGCGCAGCGCCTGCTCAGATGAGCAGCTTGCCTCCCGAAACCGGCGTCGTGTAACACTGGAAAATCTCACGGACAAACCCATTGCCATCGATGGTTACAACGTATTGATTACTATCGAAGCGGCGATGAGTGGCGGTGTGATTTTTGAGGGGCGTGACGGTTGTTTTCGAGATTTGGCAAGCGTACACGGAACATACCGCAAAGTTACAGAAACGATACCGGCTGTGGAGCTAATAGGTCAATTCCTGCGAGAAGCCGGAACCGGCAAAACTCTTTGGCTTCTGGACAGCCCCGTATCCAACAGCGGTCGATTGAAAACGCTCATCGGTGAGCTTGCCCGAAAAAATACATGGGACTGGGAGATTGAGCTTTTATTGAGTCCCGATGCCGAGCTGAAAAAGACCGATGCTATTGTAGCAAGCAGTGACAGCGTTATACTCGATACCTGCCGAAGATGGACGAACCTTGGGGCCGAAATCGTCAAGACAAGAGTGCCGAATGCGTGGGTAGTAAGCCTGAGCTAAGAGCTTGAGCGGTCAAACATTGCCGGTTGATAAGAAGTGTATGGGAGACAAACAGATGAGAACCACAGCAAATTACAACGGACAAAAAGCACTGGGGCTCGTGCTGTTGTTAATGATATCGGGTGTCGTATTTAGCGGAACCGATGTTGGGCAGGCGTCAACCGCTTATAAGAGGTCTGTGGTTGAGAGAATAACGGCAAGGGATTTCCCCTCGATTTTCCAGGCGTGGAGCCGTGTCGAGAATGTCCCTGAGTCGAATCTTCTCGAAGGAATTGCCCGGCATGATCTGATGTGGAGCTGCATAGGCTTAGGTGGGGGGCTGCGGTGGGACGCCGAACACAGGGGCCTGGCTGAAAGGTTCGAATCGCCGAGCATTCAGAGAGTCAGAAGAGTCCGGGAGCAATTGCTGAAGCTCAATCCCAACATCATTTTGATTGCTGAGATTCGATATCGCGATGCGCATCCAGGATGGCTTCCTGAAGGGCACAAATGGTGGATGCGAGATGAGAATGGAAGAATCGTTAAAGGTTGGGAAGAAGGTGGATTTTTGCTTCTGGACTACAAAAATCCGGAGTTTCGCCGACACGTTGCGAAGCGGGCAAAGGCGGCTATGGCCTCGGGTGTTGCCGACGGCATTTTGCTTGATTGGTGGAATGATGATGATGACCGCCTGGCATTGGTCACCGAGATAAGAGCGGCCATCGGAGATGAACCACTCATTATTGTCAATACGAACCACCGAAAGGCACCGAGAACAGCATCATATATAAATGGCCTGTTCATGGAATGCTTTCGGAGTAAGACGCCCGAGGATTGGCGGATGATTGCCGATACGCTCACATGGGCCGAACAAAACCTGCGTCCACCGCGTGTAAACTGCGTTGAAGTCTGGTACCATAATTCGCGTCAGGACCTGCCGCTTATGCGAGCGGTGACTACATTGGCCCTGACGCACTCAAACGGTTACTGTCTGTTTTCCGATCCGAACCCACTGCCGAGCCCCGACCATCTGCATGACTGGTACGAATTCTGGGACAAGAGTCTCGGCAAGCCTGTTGCGCCTTCAAGCAAAAGGAACGACGGCGCGGTAATTCGCGATTTTGAAAAAGGGACTGTTGTTTACAATCCTATGGGAAATCGTGCAGTTGAGGTAGTCTTTGATAATGTTCGCATCAGCCGTTCAACAGGCAAATCCGGTAAAATCCACACGCTGAAAAGTTCCGATGGTGACATATATTTGCACGCAGTAAAATAAAGACAGGTCTTTTTCAACAGTGTCCGAGGCGGCTTTAGATTCAGCCGCCTGTTATGAGCGAACATATTGTATCGAGCGTGACCTCGACAAGGCTCTCGCAGATCAAATCGGCCTGTTGAAGATTCTCGGCGGTTGTGGAATTTGTAACGGCTATACATTTTGCCCCAGCCGTCTTCGCTGCCTGAACGCCATTGGGAGCGTCCTCTATTACAACGCAATTGGCCGGTTCAATACCTATACCTTCGGCGGCGAGAAGGAACAGCTCCGGGTTGGGCTTTTTATATTTAACACGGTCGCCGTGTATATAAACCATCTTTTTATATGGAATATTCGCGGCTTCCAAAACGGCACGGGATTTCTCATGTGTACCTGACGTCGCAATGGCCAGGCGGAAATCTTCTCTCTGCATCGCCTTTTCTATTAAATCCAGCACACCGGGAAAGGGCGGCATCGATTCCTCTTTAAGAACCTTTAGGAAATATTCCTGACGCAGTTGTGTTATTTTTTCGATTTGTTCCTCTGTCAGTTCCAGGCCGTGAGTCCTTGCGCCGGCTTTGACGTACTCCTCGGCTCCCCGGCCAAGGCCCGCCTCGAAATCCTTTCGCACAACGCCTTCGAGACCGAGAAAGTCGGCAAAAACCTTGATAGAAGCCCATGCGTTGGCAGCTTCGGTATCGGCAATGACACCGTCAACATCGAATATTAAGCCATATAATTTACTCATAGCGTTAGCGTATAGCATATAAGGAGCGGTTTTTCAATCATAGATTTGGTTTTTAACCGGATCCTTGTAATCTTCGATTAATTTCTAATATTTTTTGCCGCGTTTTTATCCGTTGCGCATTTATAATGGTGATGATAGTTGGTACCTGTAAACTCCGGAGAGTAATTAGCGTGGATACTGGCAGCAAAGTTGATGACGACAGTCAGTTAATAGCCCGGGCCCGTGATGACAGCACAGCTTTTGTGCAGTTATATCGCAGCCATTATGATGTGATATTTCGCTACTGTGCGCATCGGCTCTTTGAAAGAGCAAAGGCCGAAGACGTTACTTCCGAAGTATTTCTAAAAGTTGTCGAGAATATTCAAGGCTTCAAGGGTAATGAACAGCAGTTTCGCTGCTGGCTCTATAGAATCGCAACCAATGCCGTTAATAACCATTTGAGAAAAACCAATCGCCGAAATCGTCTGTTGAAAGTCGCTCGCGAGCAAACTAATAGTCGAGTTGCCTACTGTGAAGAGCTGGCTGAAAAACTGACTGTTTTAAGAGAAGCAGTATTTACCTTGAAGCCGCGGTACCAAACTATCATCACACTGCGTTTTTTTGAAAATCTGAAATTAACCGAAATAGCCGAGGTGCTTGGTTCCAGTCCAGGAACCATCCGCAGCCAATTAACGCGGTCACTTGCCAAACTGCGAAAGGTTTTAGCCACAGAGTTCATGGAGAAATCAGAGGTAAATGAAAATGAACGATAACGAAAAACAATTTCAAGATTTCGTTAGAAATATAAAGCTTGATGATACTCCTGATCCTCAACATCGCGACAAACTCGAACAAGACCTGCTTACTGTTTTAGCAAAGCAAGGTGAATTAGAACCGGCACCTTTAATGTACAAAAAATTGAAGGCGAGGATGAAATCCCAAGAATCTTTTCGGGAAACAATTGTGGCAAATCCGCTTGTCAGAAAAATTGTGTTCCAACTTGCTGAAGTAGCTGCAATTGTAGCTTTAACGTTGTCTATCAACCATTTGTTTCAGAAACCTGCTCCGGTGGTACCTGACGATTCGACCACCATTAGTTTTTATATGAAAGAACACCAAGACGTTGTCGCTCGCGCAGCCTCATTGAATCCGTCCCCGCCACAGGCTGCGCAGATGCATGTTAGCCGACATGACGTCCTGTATTACGAATTTTTTGATGAACGGCCTGAATTTATGCGCCCGGGTATAATTGTCAGAGGGTCTTCATCTCAGCGTAATATCATTCCGCCGGAATCTCCGGCAATTTCAAATGGGCATACACTCAAACTTTCTGAGGCTCGCAAAAAAGCTGACTTCGATCTGGTGTCACCTCCCTGGCTTCACCCGGGCTACATGCTTGATAAGATCAGGATAATTGAAGGTCGGGATGCTTTGCAGCTTCTTTATATTGATGGCATCAATACGCTTTCTTTGTTCGAACAGTCTTTAGACGGTCAGTGCGGGCTTGCGGCGCAGGATTTCAGGGAGTATGCCTTATATCGCAACAAGGGTCAAACCGGAGGGACTATTCTCGCATGGAGAGATGATGCTCTTTCTTATGTGCTAATTGGCAATCTTGAATTGCCTCAATTAATGGATATGGCGCAGTCAATCAGCGCCTCAAAATAAAAGGAAATTAAAAAATGAAGACAATAGCTTTTCTTCCAATAAGAATACGTCTGATGCTCATAATCCTCTTTATTATTCCCGCTTCAGGTTTGGCCATTGATGCATCAGAGGTAAAAACAAAGGCTCAGCAGCATTTTGAAAAAGCAAATGAGCTGCTCAAAAGCATGGACTATGAAGCCGCGATTACCGAATACAATAAAGTAATAAACCTATCGTCTAATAGCAAAATCGCCCAGAATGCACAATACTGGATCGGGCAATCTCATTTCAGGGCAGGACAGTTTGATGCCGCACAAACTACATTTGCAAAGCTCATCGAACAATATCCGTCAAGCGCCATTATCCCGGTCACTAAGCTAATGGTTGAGCGAGTTAAACAGGCAAAAGAGAATGAAGAAATAAAAAGGGCAATGGACGATGCAGCGGAAAAGGGATTCGTTATTGATCCGGATACTGGTGTGAAATTCACCTTAAACAGAACACTCGCAGGCAAAAAAGATGTGATTGCATACACTGTGGGACTTAATCTCTCGCCAAACGGTAAGTTCCTGCTCCATGGAGGTCTTGTGATTCCATTGGATAGTGGCGATCCTTTTGAATTAGTGGACATGCCCGCTTTACGTGGTACATGGTCGCCGGATGGAAAAAAAGTAGCCTTTTTCTC
>DAOUVA010000171.1 GCA_030667885.1 Phycisphaerae bacterium | reverse complement strand
TGGTGGCTGGTGGACCCACTGGGCCGACTATTCTGGTCACATGGCATCGACTGCGTCCGCAGTGGGAATGCAACCCCGATTACCGACCGTGAACATTATTATCGAGAACTGCCTGAGACTGATTCTCCTTTTGCAAGGTTTTATGGCGGTGGAAATTGGGCGCCTCACGGATATTACAAAGACCATTCGCCGTATAAGACTTATGATTTCAGCCAGGCAAACTTCCTGCGAAAATACGGGGCGGATTGGGAAAACATCTTTGCCGAAGTAACACATCGCAGACTTAAAAGCTGGGGAATAAATACCATCGCAAATTGGTCAGACAGCAGTATCTATCTCATACGAAAAACGCCCTATGTTTGTACTATAAGCTACAGTTCCAAAAGTCTGGAAGGTTCTGAGGGCTATTGGGGCAAGTTCTTCGATGTGTTTGATCCGAGCTTCCGTCAGGCTCTTCGAAAGCGGTTGGCATTGGAAAAGGGCCGGGCCATAAATGACCCATGGTGTATCGGCTATTTCGTGCATAATGAAATCGCCTGGGGGGACGAAGTGTCACTGGCTGTAGCCGCTCTGGTTTCACCTGCTGAGCAACCGGCCAAGAAAGTGTTTATCGATGACCTGAAGGCAAAGTACGGGACTATCGACAAGCTTAACTCCGTCTGGGGAACCAAACACACATCATGGCAGACCCTGATGCAAAGCCAGGAAGCTCCCGACAAGAAGAAAGCAAGAGCGGACCTGACAGCTTTCTATACCAAAACCGCCGAGACTTACTTTGAGACTATCCGTGATGAGCTTAAAAAAGTCGCTCCAAACCAGCTCTATATGGGCTGCCGGTTTGCATGGGTGAACGACTGGGCGGCGCGGGCGGCAGTGAAGAGCTGCGATATCGTCAGCTATAACCGTTACAGCTACAGTGTTGCCGAGCATCGTCTCCCGGATAATATCGATATGCCGATGATTATAGGTGAGTTCCATTTTGGTGCGCTCGATCGCGGAATGTTCCACACGGGTTTGAAGAAAACGACCGATCAGCAGGACCGAGCCGCCAAGTACAAAAGTTACGTTCAGGGTGCCTTGCGCAACCCTTATATCGTCGGTACGCACTGGTTCCAGTACAAGGATCAGGCCACAACCGGCCGGGGTGACGGCGAAAACTATCAGATTGGTTTTATCGACATATGTGACAAGCCCTATCCTGAGATAGTAAGAGCCTCACGCGAGATTGGATATAACCTCTATGAATATCGGCTAAAGAGTAAATGAACCGGGAAGAGAACTGGAATATTCAACCTGGCTTATCTGATTTTCTGTAAATATCTTCCCAGCCAGTATGGTAAAAGGTATATGTCACCGCTATATTCGCGACGCCCGCCTTCGCCACCGTCCAGGCGGAAGTGGTTGCCGTTATATTTACTCATCGGACGTTCGTCCGGCGGCAGGACCTTGCTTATGGTTTGATCACGAAAATTGGGACCTAAGAACTCTAAATCTTTACGATGACTATTCTGGACAGACCAGCCAATTATATCCAGCGGAAATTCTTTTAAGCCCCAGATAGTCTCGTCTAAATCGAATTCATCGGCTCCGGTTATGGCATAAATAAGATTCCATAACGGATTTTTTTCCGGCCGTTCAACTTCCCAGTGCTCTCTCACAGCCCGGCGGTATTTATCACGAAGTTCATCCGTAAATGCATATTTATACAAATTCCAGTAACTTAAAAAAGCCAACTCATCATCGGAATGGTTCCATTCGGTAGTAAGATCGATACCCGGAATCCTGCCTATCCGAGATATAGGTATCATAATATTATCCAGGTAACCGTATTTATCCATTAATTCGAAGGCTTTATCTTTGTAGATTTCTTTACCCGTGAAGTGATATGTTGTCTGAAGAAATCCAATAATTTCAACAGAGTTAAGTCTTCGGTCGCCGACCTGTTTGGGAAATTTGTTAACGTAATCCGGGTGCCATTTGCCCCAGAGTGTCGGCTTACCATCGTAATCGATAAGGTACCAGTCATTTCGAATAATATGGTCCATAATAATTTTCATCAGGTGGATTGACCGGTTACGCCATTTTTCGTCTGGAATTACTTCTGCGAAAATACTATATACGAAATAATGGCCTACTATCTCATCACTGCTGGTAGTGGCTTTCCAGTCCCATATTTTGTCCTCAGCCGGACGCCATCGGTCCTTGTCCGCTATTTTATAACCTGTCCGTTCAAAGGTCCGAGAGGGAAAACCCTCCAGTGGATTGATATAAGTCAGACGTTCCATTGCCTCAAATGCATCGTAACAATTTTGCAGAGCGTCCTGCGATTTAGTAACGTCATAACGGAAAAGTTCTCCCGCCAGGTACATAGAAGTCCAGAGACCATCGTTGTCCGTATCGATAAGCATTCCTGTTGACAAATCGCCTGGCCTCGATAGATTAAGCGCGCTGTTCAAACCGTACCTGATGTGTCGCTTTCTTGTAAGTTTATCGAAATGCTTCGCTTTTTGCTGAAGGGTCATCATTTTAAAATTAATGATGCTTAGCCCGCCCTGGCTGAGAACAAGCACGCTGTTATTTGGCCCTTTTGCCATGTCAATGACGGTATCTTCCAAAAGCCAGCGTTTCGAGGCATAATAATCTGTCTGTCCGTCACTGTGTACTGCGAATGCTCCCATGGATGTTCCGAACCATACTTTTTCACCTATTTGTCTGATACAGTGTATATCTGCACAGGGCAGATCCTTTTTCATAGCTGACCTTTGACCAAATGTATTTACATCTAATTCGATGTATCCATCCTGAGTTCCGACCAGAAGGACTGTATTATCATTGATCAATTCTATGCAATTTAAGTTTCTACCTTCGAAAACTTTTTTGATCTTTTTTCCCGGCGTAAAACAATCAAGCTGGTTATTGGACAAAATAAGAAATCGGTTGCGCTTACGGTCGAAAAGGAGTTGTTTTATATGTTTCTGAGCTGTTTCAAGCTTTTCAATGTTTTTACTTTGTTCAAAATAAGCCAGAGCATCTTTCCCGATCACCAGAAAATCAAAGTTACTTCCCATCTCAAATAATCCGACATCATCCGTTTTGTGAGGAATATAAAACTTGCCTGCCCATGCATTACTCAAAACGACCTTGTCGGTTAAATAGACAAATTGGTTACGATATGTATCCATATTTATTATTTGCATATCCAGCAGAGGCCTGTTTTGCATGTCCGGAACAAGTTTGCCGTTATGAATTTGCAGAAGTCCTTTATTTGATAAAACCAGGATACGGCCGTTTCTGTCGGAACATACGGAGGACAATTTTGTGCCGGCCAATTCTAACGAAAGCGGGATTTTCTTCGCGAAATCCTGTAGATAAGGACGGTCTTGATAGAAATTCTGATTATTTCCGCCGGAAGGCGTCCCTGAGTGGACTGCATAAGCTCCGGAAACGATTAACAATACACTGTAAATAGCTGCTCTCACTATATTTTTCATATTTTCCTCTTTTCTGAATTTGTTTACTTTGCCGACTTTGGGAGCTAAGAAAATAATGCCCAAAGGACATCTTATAGTCCGTATATTGAATTGCTGGCCGCTCCAATAAGCCGAAGGGCATTATAATGTTAGTCATTGAACATTCAAAGTAAATTCAGACCCATTTTGTTTGATCGAGAACAATTTTCGCTCAAAGATATGGCTTAGATGTGTTGTTTATAGCCAGCGGCTTGATTATAATCACTATCAGCTTAAACGCAAAGACATGAAAAATTATAAAGTGACAGAAAGTGGATTCAACTGGAGCTTTTATTATGTATAGATATGCATCATTTTTGCTTGTCGCAATATTATTTATACCTGCTTGTATGCAGAGCAGTATCTCAGGAGTTGAGGGTATTTCGGTGCAGACTGTTTCGCCGAGTGGTCTAAGCTTTTTTGTAGCTCCTGATGGTAATGACGAGGATAGAGGAACTCTAACTGAACCTTTCGCAACCTTACGGCAGGCACGCGATGCCGTTCGAAAATCAAAAAAGGCAGGTGCCAAACCCGTTACAGTTTATCTGCGAGAAGGTGTTTACTACCTTTCACGGCCAATCACCTTTACCGAAGACGATTCCGGCTCGTCAGACGCCCCTGTTACTTATAAGGCTTATCCGGGTGAAAGGCCTGTAATCAGTGGTGGTTTTAAACTTAAGCTTAAGTGGCGAACTTATAAAGATGGCATCATGATGGCCGATGTTCCTGAACAAATTGATGAGATTGATCAGCTCTTCGTCAATGGTAAGCGACAAAATATGGCCCGCTACCCGAACTTTGATTCCACGGCCAGGTTTTTCGGGGGAACATCAGCCGATGCGATATCTCCGGCTCGTGTGAAAACATGGTCGAATCCTGCCGGTGGTTATATGCATGCTCTGCATAAGTCTATGTGGGGAAGCAAACATTATCGTATTGAAGGTGTTGACCCGGAAGGAAAGCTCAAATTCCAGGGTGGCTGGCAGGAGAATCGTGGCGGCGGCTTCGACGATTATTTCCGAGGCGGCTATCACAATAAGTATTTGTTCGTGGAGAATATATTCGAACTGCTCGATGCCCCGGGCGAATGGTACTTTGACCGAAAAAGCAGCATTTTGTATCTAAAACCATTCGATGAAGTTGATTTATCCAATGCGGAAATCATCGGTGCCGGCCTGAAACAATTATTTATTGTCAAAGGTTCTGTGCAAAAACCTGTTGGCAATATTCGGTTTCAGGGCCTGACTTTTAGGCACACAAAGCGTATCTTTATGGAACCTTATGAGCGTCTTCTCCGCGGGGATTGGTCGATTGCACGTCTGGCTGGGGTACATTTCGAAGGCGCAGAAAATTGCTCCGTAGAAGACTGCTTCTTCGAGGACCTTGGCGGCAACGGCGTTTTTATCAGCCGATACAATCGACAGGTGAATGTCATCGGCTGCCGGTTCACACGTCTGTGTGAAAGCTGTGTCTGTATTGTTGGTGACTATGGTGCTGTGCGCAGCGGAGCTGTTGAATATAGCAGAACTCTGCCACAGGAGCAGATTGATTTGACACCCGGCCCCAAAACACCTGACTATCCGGCTAACTGTCATATTCATAATAACCTGATGCACCGATTTGGAATCATTGGCAAACAAGTTGCAGGCGTATTCGTCTCGACGTCGCAGCAGATTACTGTCAGCCACAATACCATTTATCAATGCCCGCGGGCTGCTATTTGCATCAACGATGGATGCTGGGGCGGTCATATCATCGAATACAACGATGCCTTTAGCACCGTTACTGAAAGTGGTGACCACGGTCCTTTCAATAGCTGGGGCAGGGACCGCTGGTGGAAAACCTCATACAACGGCGGCCGTGATATCGAGCTATTCGCCAAAGAACGCAGCCTGCTCGATAATTACAAAGTCACTCACATCCGCAACAATCGTTTCGCCCATCCCGGCGGCCATTCCTGGGGCATCGACCTGGATGATGGCTCGTCTAATTATCATGTTTACAATAATCTTTGTCTCGGATTAGGAGTTAAGCTTCGTGAAGGTTTCTTCAGGCGGGTTGAAAACAACATCATTATAAACGGTTTCGGCGGCTTCCACATCTGGATGCCGGGCTGTGACGATGTTATATCCCGCAATATCTTTATCAGCGACAAACCTTATCAGTTCATTCGTGCCAATCCTGAGTATGCTAAGGAGTTTGACTACAATATTTTCTACAGCGACAAAGATATGCCGACGATAACCGGCGTGGGTAAATCAATGACCCTCAAACAGTGGCAGGAAAAAGGTTTCGACCGACATTCGGTTTTTGCAGACCCGCTGTTCGTAGATGCCGATAACGGCAACTACCATGTAAAGCCTCAATCGCCCGCATTGCAGCTTGGTTTCAAAAATTTCGATATGAACAAATTCGGCGTAATAACGCCTGCATTTCAACTCGAAGTAAGCAAAGAATCTCGCCATTTTAAACCTGCACCGACTAACGCTGCGCCGGCGTCCGCCCGCAACCCGGATATTGTTTCCTGGTTTGGGGCGACTGTCAAAAATCTGATTGGTGAAGCTGAAAAGTCTGCAGCCGGTTTAGGTACCGAAACAGGAATACTGTTCGTGGAAGTCCCTGCTGACAGTGTGGCTTCTAAATCAGGCTTTCAAACTGGAGATGTGCTGCTAAAAATAGCCGGCGAAACCGTTCATTCAATCCGAGACCTTAACAGCCTTCTAAAACGATATTCAGGCAGTAATGTCCGTGTGGTTGTCTTCAACGCGACAGAGCGTACATTCAGGTTGACCCTGCGTAATTAACTTCGGTTTGCTTACGGCAACCGTGCTAATGAAGTTCCCATGGTGCCCAGATGTTACCTGTTGCTCTTCGGCCGAAACGTATCGGTAGTCGTCCTGATTCAAAGGCTCCAATGTCCGGCGCTTTTCCGGCATAATCATCATTAAAGTTTGGCAGTTTAACTCCCGAATCTACAACGGGATTTGGGACTGTTATTACAGGATCGGTTAAGTTGACGGTTTTATCTCCCTGCTGCATCGGAACTTTACCCCATTTGATTTTAGTAGTAGTCGATGATGGATAAAATTCTAAGGCATAAGATTTAATGAAAGAAGGATTGCCTCGAATGCCGTGCCTTTCTCTGGCGATACCTCTGTCCATACCTGTAAAAAGGTCGTAGTCAAAATCGCAGGGTGTATCGACTTGTTGCGAAGATGTTAACCTGCCGGGGCAGTCAAAAATGTTGTTTCGTGTGACTGTGTTTGGATTGACATGGCCGCTGAAAACATGGAATGCACCTTTGGGTTGAATAGCTGTGTTATGGAAGACGAACTTCCTTCCTCCTCCAAACTCGTCCCGCTGGCCTGTTTTTATCATGCTTCCGCCAAGGGGGTCCCGATGAGTACGGCGGCTTTCTCCGAAAACATTGCGAAAAATATATAGAGGTCCTTTCGATGTGCATGCGGTGGCAATATGTTGGAACGTTTTTTCTATATAGTTGTTCCATATTCGAACGTTCATATTTGCCCCTTCGCTTTCAATTGCATCATCCCATACGTTCGCAATAATGTTTCCGTAAATGTCCGAGTCGCGGTTGGGGCTTCCGACGAAGCTGTAATTGGATCCTCCGCCGATGGCGTCATTGAAGCCGTGGTCTTCTGTTGACCGAATCTCATTGTAACGAATAACGTTTCCACCGTTTGAATTGATAAGTGTAATAGCCTGAGGTCCGGCCGGGTGGCCTGTGTCCCAGTCGTTCGATCCACCACGCGGATTCTCAATTAAATTGCGTTGAATGGTGAGATTGCCCGAGCCACGTTCAGCGTAGATCGCGCTGTCTGTGTTGCCCTGGTTACCGTATGTCTTTGGGCCGCCTATTCTTCCCCAGAATGTGAAATGGCAGTCTTCGATGACATTGTCATGCCGCTTTGATTTGATTAATACACCGTGAATTGCGGCGTTATTGAATTCAATTCCACGAAGGATGACATGATCGGCATCTATCACGCAGGTGTAATCATCTGCATTGCGAACGTCAATCGTCGCTTTTGAACCTTCTGCCGGTGTGATTAAGTGATAACCTTTCGGTGAGCCTGATTCGGTAATCACTAATGGTTTTGAGTGGGTCCCGTTTTCTAAGTAGGTTATCTTCCCAATGGGAAAACAATCATTCTTGGTTTTGCATGTTAGCTCGTGATTTTTATTATTAAGGACAATTTTTATGTTGTAGGCCGTGTCCGGTTTCAAACCAACAATACTTCCACGATACTCATTATCGCGTGGGTCATGAACGAGAGGATAACCGTCTCGCCACGCCGATGTTCCTGTTTGCCTGAACTGGACATTGCACCGGCCAAGGTCCGGCGATTTGAAATACAACCCGATGCATTCATACGTGGAAACGGCATAGAAATTATTATCGTCGGCACTATACGATTTTGAAATGTTGGTTATCGTGAACAATAGAATCAGCAGTAGTATATTGATGTTGTGTAATAATGAGTTCATAGTCGGCTATTCCTTTTGACAATAAATATGATTTTACTCCTCGATTGTAACTACCCGATGATACCAAACTCCCCTCTAAAATACAAGCTCGCTGGCTGCTTTTGCCAAATGCTTTGACAAAAACTATGGCTCTTGATTTAACGACCTTTCCCCGGCCATGCCCAGTTTACAAGGTCGTCACTCCAGGCAATTGCCAGACTGGCTGCCCCGTGGGCCCGCTGAATCTCAAGTCCCGCTTTGGAAGAGCCATGAAAGAACATAATATATTTTCCCACCTCGG
>DAOUVA010000250.1 GCA_030667885.1 Phycisphaerae bacterium | reverse complement strand
TATGCGTTCCAACAGCTCGGTTCTTGTCCTGCCGGTCAATCGGCCTGTTATCAAAACCCTTTTGACATTGCTGTTCCTTAAATATCTTTCGATGCTTAGAGAATGCTGGCTTGCTAAAATCTCCGTTGGTGCCATAATCACCGCCTGCATTCCATTGGCGACGGCTAGTAAAGCGGCGTAAAGCGCCACCACCGTTTTGCCCGAACCCACGTCACCCTGCAGCAGACGGTTCATCGGCTCGTTTCTGCTCATATTCGAAGCTATTTCATCTATGCAGTCGTTCTGGTCCTCGGTTAGTAGAAACGGAAAACGTTTTCTGATTCGGCTGTCAATTTCGTCACTGCAAATGCAGGGTTTTGCCGCCGAAAAATGCTGAACCTTATACCGGCGAAGCGCCAATCCCAACTGCATTAGAAACAGCTCGTCGTACTTTAATCTGCGTTTTGCCTGTGCCAGTTTTTTTTCGTCAGGCGGTAAATGTATCCACTTAAAAGCGTCCTTTCTGCTGATAAGATGTGCTTTCTTCATAAAGCCTTTGTCATAAAACTCCGGCACAAGCTTATCAGCCGCCTGATGTACGCGCCCTATTATCTTTTTGATTTGCCCGCTGCTCAGCCCTTTACAGGCAGGGTAAATCCCGCCGCTGAAGTGCTCCGCCGAGCGTTTATAATCTTCGTCGAGCACAACGAACTTCGGATTGGTCAACTGCAACTGATGTTTATACACAGCAGCCTTGCCAGTTATCATTATTATCTGGCCCGGCGCTAATTGATTACGAAGGAAGCCTCCGTGAAACCAAATAATTCTGCATACTCCCGTGTCGTCACTGATTACAGCCTCGAACAACGGCTGCCTGCGATAGCTCTGGTAGTCTGTTGATTCGACCAGGCCAATAACAGCGGCTTCCTTGCCCGGCTGTATCTGGTTTATTTTTATCAACTCAGGCAGGAAATTCCAGTCGCGTGGAAAATATTCCAATAAATCCCCGACGGTTTCAACGCCCAATTTTGCGAAGGTCTCGGCCCTGGACGGGCCTACACCTTTTACGTATTGGACCGGCATGGAAATGCGGAGCCTGTTCTCTGATTCTTCCCTGACATCCGAGGTTGTTGTATGTCCGTCCATTGACATACAATAACAAATATAACTTTTTTTGGAATGACAAAATATAGTAATGTAATTCTTGTGCTATTGCTCGAAACCGTGTTCGCCGAAAAGTTTAACAAACCGAACGTCGCAGATTACTCTTTCGATAAATTTGTCGCGTCTTTTTTCGCAGATGACCAGTTTCTGCGCCCCGCCATAGCCGACAGGCCCGACCAAAAAGCCGCCGTTCGCAAGCTGTTTGAGCAGGGGTTTCGGTATTTGAGGCATCGCGGCGGTAACCATAATCCTGTCGAAGCATCCTGATTTTGTCAACCTTGATTCCGGCCAACCGCAACTGCCGTCACTAACATTGAACTCAACGTTACTTACGCCCAACCTGCCGAGAATCACCTGGGCCGACTCGGACAACTCGGGAAATCTTTCTACGGTATAGACATTTTTTGCCAGCTTACTCAACACCGCTGTCTGGTATCCGCTGCCCGTTCCAATCTCCAGGACCTCGCAGTCAGGGTCGATCCAAAGCTCCTGAGTCATCAGGGCGACAATGTACGGCTGAGAAATAGTCTGGCCCATCCCGATTGGCAGCGGGCCGTCGGCATAAGCCTGGGAAAGATACGACTCCGGTACGAACTCCTCCCTCGGAACTTCAGCCATTGCTTTGAGCACTTGCTCGTTGGTTATGCCGCGCCCCTTAAGGTCCCGCTTGAGCATTCGTGCTTTGGCTTTGTCAAATTTATCTTTGTTCTCCTGTCCACGCATAGTTGTAATAATCGCTTGTTATCAGTTTTTTTGCAAACACATTTCGGACTTGCAGTATCGGTTTGACGATTAAAATAATAATAATTTTACCGCTGCTACGGCTGCTAAAATCTGAACAACGGCGGCGAATGTTTTTTGCGGGATTCGTTTTAGAAAAAATATTCCAATCACCGCCCCGGCGGCTATAAACGGCAGCATCATCAAATCAAGTTTCACCGATTCGGCTGTCATCATATTAAGGTTACTGCTGAACGGCACCTTCAGCCAGTTGACAACGAAGAAAAACCACGCCTGCGTCCCGACATATTCTATCTTTTCCAATCGCATCGCCAGAAGATAGATGACCATAACTGGCCCGGCGGCGTTGGCCATCATTGTCGTAACTCCCGCCATAAAACCCAGCACCAGAGCAAACCACCACTGAGTCGGAATCGCTGCGTCCTTGCCCCTGGTTTTTGTCCGCCAAAAATGAACAGCCAGCATGATTAAAACTATACCGCCGATAATCGGTTTGAGCAGATTATCATCATCTATCAGGCGCAGAAAAAGATACCCCGCTGCAATCCCCACAAAAGTAGGCGGCAGCAGTCTCAGTACATGGCTCCACCGGGCATTGTGCCGATGATAGGCCACGGCAAATATATCGGCCAGTATCAGGATACCGAGCAGCACACCCACGGATTCTCGCGCTGGAATCGCAATTGCCATCAAAGGCACAACCAGTATTGAGACCCCGGGTATCCCCGTTTTTGAAATCCCCACCATTATCGCGCACAGCGCGACAATAATCCAGCCGGACAGCTCTAATTCCAATGTACCTGCTCCTTTATCAAAGTTTTTCACAGCCTGTTTAAATTCTAAACTTTGCAATCTATCGGTTTTAAGCCTTCTTTGCAATTGACAATTGACAATTGATAATCGAAAATAACCAATAGTAGTCTGATAAGTTGTAGATTTCAAAAAAAGGCAGAAAGATGCGTATCCGGAGAATTGTATCCGATGGGCGGGCAAAAAAGGCACTTTTTTATTTGCTGGCAGCTCTTTTAGGAGGATGTGTGCCTGTTATGTCGCTGCATCCGCTTTATACTCAAAAGGATGTAGTGTTTGAAGAAAGACTGCTCGGCAGATGGGTGGATGATCCCAACAGCCCTGAAACTACATGGGAATTCAATCGTATTGAAGAACCGAATAATGCTTACAACCTGGTTTTTTCAGATGAGGAAGGCAAAAAAGGCTCGTTTGTTGCTCATTTGGTCAAACTGCAGAACAGGCTCTTTTTAGATGTTTATCCGAGTGAGCCGCCATGGGAAATAGAGGACCCGAATAAGTTAGAGCTGCCTTATAACTCTTTTTTCTTAATACCGGCCCATACATTTATAAAGATAGACTTCAACGGGCCTCAGTTGAAAATGTGGTTAACAAACGATGAAGATATGAAGAAACTTCTCAACGAAGAGCCGAACGCCGTCAAACATACGTTCATTGAGGACAAGCTTATTCTGACGGCACCTACAAAAGAGCTCCAGAACTTTGTACTTAAATATGCCGAAGACAAAAGAGTGTTTAAGAGTGAGGTTGTCCTGGTTCGTAAGAAAAACTAAAAACCAGAATGCCCCAAAATCTATCGAACCTTATCGGTAGTTCAAAAGAATATATGTACAGGTAATATTTATGACTACTCAGCCGGAATATAAACAGGGACCCAAAACACAGGATGGTGCGCAGACCGAACCCAGGCGATATCTGGTGAATATCGATTCTATTTCGACGCCCCAGCTTTTTACGGATTGCCTGGTGATAGGGGGGGGCATCGCGGGCCTTCGAGCCGCCATTGAAGCGGCCGAGCACTGCAATGTCATCATAATTTGCAAAGATACTATCAAAAACAGTAACACCGCCAAAGCCCAGGGCGGCATCGCCTCGGTGCTGAGTAAGGCGGACACATTCGAATCACACATAGCCGATACACTTAAGACCGGCTGCGGGATATGTGATGAGGCCATAGTTGACCTTGTCATTCGCCAGGGGCCTTCGCTGGTAGAGCAACTGCTCCAGTGGGATACCGAATTCGACCTGGTTGACGGGCATATCGCCACTACGCTCGAAGGCGGCCACAGTTACCCTCGTGTCGCTCATGCCCACGGCGATGAAACCGGGCGGATAATTTTAGAGGCACTAATAAAGAAAGTCAGGCAGAATTCGAATATCAGAATACTGGAACATTTCTTTGCTATCGATTTGCTCACTAACGACGACAACAAGTGCATAGGAATGGTCGGTCACGATAATAACAGGAGCCACCAGATAATCTGGGCGGCAAACACAATCCTGGCGACCGGAGGGGCGGGACGGCTCTACCGTGAAACCACGAACCCGGAAGTTGCGACCGGTGACGGCATTGCTATGGCTTACCGCGCCGGTGCCGTATTACAGGACCTGGAGTTTGTGCAGTTCCACCCGACCACGCTTTATATTGCCGGTGCCACGCGGGCCTTGATTACCGAGGCAATTCGAGGTGAAGGGGCGGTGCTGCTGGATAACAAAGGTCGGCGTTTTATGAAGGACTTTGACGAAGCTGCCGAGCTTGCCCCTCGTGACATTGTAAGCCGGGCCATCATTACGCAGATGCGAAAAACCGAGACAACACACGTCTATCTGGATGTTCGGCACTTCGATAAGTCATATTTCGCGAAAAGGTTCCCGCACATTAACGAGCTGCTCGAAAGTTTCGATATAGATATAGCTCACGACCTTATTCCTGTTCGGCCCAGCGCACACTATATGATAGGCGGCGTAAAGACCGACAGCCTGGCTAAAACGAGCATCGAGAATCTGTACGCCTGCGGTGAAATAGCTTCCACCGGCCTGCACGGCGCAAACAGGCTCGGCAGTAACTCACTGCTCGAAGGTCTGGTATTCGGCAAGACGGCCGGAAAGGCTGCTTCCCAGGGGACAGAAGCCAGTGCCGCCCATCTAAAGCATCCTTTGATAAAATATCGAATACCCCATTCGGACCGTACTCGTTTGGATGCCGACGATGTCAGGAATTCACTTCGAGCCCTTATGTGGCGAAATCTCGGCATCACCCGATGGGCGCAATTGCTCGGTGAGACTCAGGAGATTATCAGTTTCTGGCAGCGCTATGTGATGGACAAAATCTTTGATTCGCCCGACGGCTGGGAATGCCAGAATATGCTTACAGCCTGTCTTCTTATGGCACAGTCGGCGCAAAAGCGGCAGGAAAGTCGAGGCGTCCACTTCAGGAACGATTTCCCCAAAACCGATGATGAGCACTTCAGGAAACATATCGAAATAGTAAGATAACGGACTTGGTAAGATTTTGACCGTGCCCTAATTAGGTTTTTTCTTCTATATCCCTCACAACTTTAAAGGCGGAGTGGACAATAAAACGCATTTTTGCTATAATAAATCGTAGTTGATAATAGAATAATAAAAAGTAAACAATCTATTAAAAGAGTGGGTCTGGCGATCGCCGGAGCGCCTTTGGCGGTCCGGAGGAAAGTCCGGGCAGGACAGGGCACGGTGGTGGCTAACGGCCACCCGGGGCAACCCGCGGGAAAGTGCCACAGAAAATATACAGCCGATCCTTAGTTCACTTTGTGAGTTCGGGAGGCAATGGTGAAATGGTGCGGTAAGAGCGCACCGCGGCGATGGTGACATCGCCGGCAGGGTAAACCCCACCGCCTGCAAGACCAAGTGGCCGGTTACTCGGCCCGAGTATGAGCGGTTAAGCTTACAGCTCGACCGGCGGGTAGGTCGCTTCGGGCATCTGTTCAGAGTGCAAACTCAAATGGGTGCCGGAGAGCCAACTGGCAACAGTTGGTCAAGATAAATGGTCGCCGTTCGCCCTTATCGGCGAAATACAGAACTCGGCTTATCGACCCGCTCTTTTTTTAGTTTGATTTGTTGTGCTTCAATCATGTGCGCAAATGCGCCCAGGCGGATTTTGACCGTTGCAATATCCCTTGTAACAACCAGTTGGATTTTACCTTTGTCAAAATTAATGTGATCGAATTCAACACCGCCGTCCAGGCTCAGTCTCGATGCAAGTACTGGGGAGCTGTCCAGTTTACGCAAAATCACATCGAATGTCTGGTTTATGAGCATCCTGCAAATATCAATCATTCTATTGCCCTGGTCGGGCGAATCCGGATTATTGCGAAGCTCATTCATATCCTTGCGAAGATAATATAATACGTTGCGCAGTATTTCAATTCTTCTTGCGTTATCACTCGTGCCGGGATCCGCAAACACCTCTTTTTCCAATTCTACTTCGCAGTCAAACCTAAGGCCCTGGTTGGGTTCGAATTGAATACTTTTAGCCTTGTCATCAACAACGAAGAAATATTTACGAACCACATTCAGCTCATTTTCACTGAAAGTAACCATATTGAACCAGGTTTGATAACCATCCTTGCTTTGTCCCATTGAGACAACGACGTCTTCACTGTGGCTAATCATCTCAGCCGATGCTAAGTCGGCTTGCGACTGGTCATTCTGCCTTTGAATCATAGGCACTGTGTTTTGAATGATGCTCTGCTTTACTACTATCCTGTCATAGGGTGCTGAAAGCCTCGCCTGACGGGAACGATGCTGGGCCTTCGTCCATGGGCTCACGGTCGAACAGCCCGCCTGCAAAACGAGCATAGCCAAAGCTGCGAAGATACACACGTAAATCGTCCTGATTTGCTTTGATTTTATCCGTCCCATGACATCTTCCCTCTGGCCTTTCGTACGTTCGGCGAACAAGGATTCACGAAACAAGCTTGTTGC
>DAOUVA010000150.1 GCA_030667885.1 Phycisphaerae bacterium | reverse complement strand
GACGAAGTCCTCGCTTCTATAGGCGATAAAAAGAAGATTCTCATAAAGCCGAACTTCGTAATCACATCTCGCCAGCTCGCCGCCACTCACGTCGATGCGATACGGGGAATCCTCGATTTCCTGAAACCACACTTCAAACATCAGATTATTATTGGCGAATCCACTATCTCCAAACAAGGCACATTCGATGGATTTAAAAACTACGGCTATATGCCGCTGGAAAAGGAATATGAAGTCAAGCTGATTGACCTCAACCACCAGCCCTGGCAATACCGTTATGTCTTCGGCAAAGGTCACCGCCCGACGCCTATCCGCATTATCTCGACCTTCCTTGATCCCGATTTATACATAATCTCCGCTGCCAAAATGAAGACCCACGACCGAGTTGTCACAACCCTGTCACTGAAAAACATCTTGCTCGGCGCACCCCTGAACGACTATAAGACAAATGACAAATGGCTTACACACTCCGACTACAATTTCTCGCGAGAGGCCATCATTCACTATAACTTGTTCCACCTCGCCCAGGAGATTTATCCCGACCTCGGCGTCATTGACGGCTTTGTTGCTATGGAAGGTAACGGCCCGACAGGTGGAACACCCGTCGATGCAAGGCTCGCCCTGGCAAGCCTCGACCCGCTTGCAATGGACACCCTCGCGACAAAGCTGATGGGCTTCGACCCGACCCAGATTATGTATCTCAAAGCCTTCGCGGAAGCGGGAATGGGGCAGGGGGATTTCGATAAGATAGAAGTGCTCGGAACACCAGCCGACCAGTGCCAGTACCACTTCAAGGCACACAAGCGATTGCTTGAACCCTATGGATTTACATCCTGATTGAAACCAAAGGCGCGAATCGGATTTATCTCGGTAATCATCCGAATCGCCTCATCGTCAACACCGCTGTCCCTGAGCTTCGGTATGAAAGTCTCGATAAGGTATGTATAGGGCATTTGTGACCCGCCGTTTTGCTCTCCCGGCTGATACCATCCGGCATCATGTGATAGCAAAATCCTCTCTCCATAACCGGCCGCCAGCAGTTCCTTGATTGCCGTTATAAAAGTCGAGTCCTGCCCCGGATTCCAGCCCAACGAATCAAACTCAATAAAGACACCTCGCTCCGCTAATTGTTGGTATAAACTCCGGTTGTTCACGCTCTGCGCATGCACCCAGATAAACCGTATATCCGGACTGATAGATTCCAGGATATCGACCTGTCTCGTAACATTATTGCTTGTAGTCGTATGACTTGCAACCGCCGCTCCCGTCTCCAGGGCAGCACGTCCGGCCGCACGAAGGAACTTTTCCTCCAGCGCCGTCATATTGCTGCCGCCGGTCGCTATCTTGATAAAGCCGGCCTTAATACTCGTTCCTTCAATCCCATCACGAATCTCGCTGATAAACAGCTCCGTCAATTCATCCTCGCTCATATTCCGATGTTCAGGCGGCGCAAAATTCGCTCGCCCATAAACACCCGTCGGCACAACCACCGGTAATCCGGATGTCGCAGACACCTCCGAAAGAATAGAAACATTCCGCCCCACACCGATACTGCTGCATTCGAACAGAATCCCCACTCCCTTGTCCTTCGCATCTTCCAGCAGCGGCGCCATCACACGCACAACATCCGCGGCATCCGCCTGTCCGTACCCTCTCGTCCCCGGCCCTCTAAGGTCGGTAAAGATATGTTCATGAGGCAGTATCACACCAAGCCCCTCGGCGGCAACCGGCCCTTGTGTCGTTGCAAACCACCATGAAGCAGCTGACTTACTCGCCTCAGCCGTCCCCCCATACGCCCCCATATTAATCCTTCCGCCATTAGGCTCCGGCTCATCACCAACCGCACTGTTCGGATCACCCGCATCAACACACGGACTCGTAACCTCATCCACCACCCAGCTCTCACTAACCGAATTCCACCTGCCGTATTCGGATTTCAAATGATAATCGCCCTCTACCCAAAAGTCGTCGTTTGGATCGTCCGGCGTTCTGTTCGAGTCCCAGTAGCCGGGATTAGCAAAGAGTGGATCCGCATACAGCCATTCTCCACTCAAACAGAACGGAAAAGTAATAGCATTAGGATCACTTCCAACTACGCTATTTGTGATTTTAATGGAATTTGGATTGCATCCCCCGGCACCAGGCAAACCTCGGGCAATTTCATTTCCTGTGGCTCTCGGGCTTATATTTCCATAGATAATTGAATTGTTTATTCTTCTCGCTGGTACTGAGAGGAAGATACCGCCACCGTAAGAACCGGCACGGTTGTCAGAGATAGTACAATTCAAAAGGGTAATCTCACCATTGCAATGTATTCCACCACCAGAACCTTCGGCCTTATTACCGGTGATGAAACAATTGATCATCATCAGCAGCGACGACCTATCGCCCATTGTTCCAATTCCTACTCCACCACCAACGTCAGCAGCATTATTTCGGATAATACAGCGTGCGATAGTTGGATCCGAATTATCACATTTAATTCCTCCCCCCCTTTCGAAGGCGGTATTCTCTGTTATCAGGCAGTCTAAAATATGTGGGTTACCGCGTGTGCAGAATATCCCGCCCCCTGTACCTGTTCCGGCCCTATTATTGATGATGATGCAATTGGCGATGACTGCGTTCGAAGAATCGCACCCGATGCCGCCACCGTCCCAAGCTGTATTTCCTGCCACAATGCAGTTTTCAATGCGCGGGCTACTGGCATCACAGTATATTCCCCCTCCCATATTATAATTATAATATCCATTAGTAATGGTGAAGCCTTGGAGGACAGAATTGGCGTCTTCATCGCTATGGAAGAAAAAGCCTCTATGGAGATCGTCTTCAGATCCCTGACAGTCTATAATACACGTTTGAGGGCCATCTTCACTTTTAACTATTATAGCCTTGCCTTTGAAGTCTATATCTCGGTTCCCTTCGCCTATGTAGATTCCGGGAGCTACCAGAACAATATCACCATCTACACTGGCATCTATTCCCGCTTGGATGTTGTCGAAATCCGCCTGGCCATCATCATCCACATAGATAGTTTTACCATAGGCAAAAGGGCACAGCAGGATAGCAATTAGAACTAAAAGAATTGACTGTAGAACTCGTGAATTGCCAGCCTTCATAATATCCTAATCCTCAATCCCCCATCTTCGCTGATGTACAGTATAACAGATTAGGATTGTCCGCGTCAAGGCCAAAATGCCGCTACTGCCACGACAAACCAGATGACAATGCCGAGGGCAAATTTTGTCGTAATACCGAAAAATTCACCGAGCCCGGCCCCAACGGCATAGCGCAATGAATGTTCGGCCTTCTTACCCCGGGAAAATTCCATTGCCCACACGCACAGCCCCGCTCCAAGGCAGGCGCCAAGAAGGGTACCCAACAACGGTATAGGTATCAGAAATGTACCGAAAATCGCACCCGTCACCGCCCCGAAAAGTGCCGCGATTGAGCCGGGCCAGCTTGCCCCTGATTTCCTGGCTCCTATCATCCCCGCCATAAATTCCGCAAGCTCGCCAAGAACAGCCAGGACCAATATCGCAGCTAATGTATAAATGGAAAAGACACTGCTACCCCATCGCCACCATGCGAACAGGCAGGTGGATATGACAATCAGCCAGTTACCCGGAAGGCCGAAAACGACTAATCCCAGCCATGCTGTGTTGAGTATAACTAATAATACCGACCAAAGATAAACCATTAGCTGATTCTAAAGCAAAAGAGGAAAAAGGTAAAACGAAATTCATTCCAGAAATGTAGAATGGAGCTTGTATGAAAGGGTGGGGCCGCTTCAGTCCGGCCCCACCAGTTTTTTAACTTCACCGCTATCGATTTAAAGCCTGCGCTATTAAAGCTCTGAAAAATCCAATTCCTCGAAATCTTCCGGCACACCAAGACCGTCTGATAAGCCCACAATGCCGTTATCAACTTCAATCCCAAGCCAGGAAAGTTGTATCCTCCCGTCTAAAAACATCTCAACCTGGAATGTATTAGAGCCGCTGCCGCTGTATTCGGTAACATTCTCCCATGTCACCGCCACACGGTCCGCCAATTGCTTTGCGCTTACCAGTCCGCCTCCGGATGGATTGAGATCCTCAAACAAGATGGATATACGAAGCGTTCTAAAATGGTCAGCCAAAGATTCGGAATAATCGTCATCTCCTTCGGTAAAGGTTATGAAACCGTTGCTCCCTACATAGAAACTCGCAAAAACACTGCCGAATATTGACACAGTCGCCTGACCGCCTAACTTTACAAACACGTAATCATCATCCCCAAGTTCAAGCTCCGTACCTCCGGCCGGGTTGGTCGGTAATTGTGTAATCTTCTTTTGAGTAACGCTATAGGAAGTTTTGTCTGTCGTGGGATCAAACATAATCGTTCTGTTCGACAGGTCAAAGGTATCCGCCTCAGAAGAAAAGTGCTCAGTAAAATTCATAAGCACCGGAGGCAGCAATGGATACTTCTCCGATATGTCCGTCTCTTCAAAATCACCCGGCACACCAAGGCCGTCAGACAAACCCACAATACCGTTCACCGCTTCGATAGTAAGCCAGGAAAGTTGTATCCTCCCATCAAAAAACATCTCAATCTGAAACGTATTGGAATTGCCGCTTCCGTATTCGGGAACGTTCTCCCATGTCACAACCGCACGGTCCGCCAATTCCTTCCAGCTTACCAGTCCGCCGTCGGATGGATTGAGGTCCTCGAACAAGGCGGATATACGCTTTAAGTCAAAATGGCTCGGCAAAGACTCGGAATGTTCGTTATCTCCCTCGGTAAAGGTTATGTAACCGTTGCTGCCGACATAGAAGCTCGCGAAGCTGCTGCTGAAAATAAACACTGTTTCCGTGCCATTCAACTGAACAAGCTCGTAATCGTCATCGCCCAATTCAAGTTTCTTACCTCCTGCCGGGTCGGTCGGCAACTTTTTAATCTCTTGCTGACTCCCGCTGTAGAACGTTCCGTCGGTAGTAGGCGTGAACATTACTGACCTGTTCGACAGGTCAAAGATATCCTCGTCCGATGAAAAATATTCGGTAAAATAATCTTTTGCCGGTGGCGGCACCGTAAGACCCACATAATCCTGGTCTGGTATATCTGAGATCACATCCAGATATGACCTCTGTGACGGACTAAAGATATAATCGCCCTTGCTCGGCGTAGCGGTCCCCGACCAGCCTTCCGCCACTCTCTTGGTATAAAAACCACTGCTGTCGGTAACAGTACTGCCGCCGCCATTGCTGAAAGTAAGGCTCACACCGCCAATCCCCGCTCCGCCGCTCGTTCGTACCCGCCCGGATATAAGAGGAGTAGGGGGGCTAACTTCAAAACTGTCAAACCAGATAGTACCTGGAAAATGGACATATAAAAGCCATGTACCCTCTTCAAGAAGCCCAAAATGACCTTCAAGCCCACAAACAGAATCAGGGTCTACGAACATGCCGCCCTCATCTGCCGGCCCCTGAAACCATAGCTCTATCTCCCTGGCCACGGGATCTACCATAAGACTGGGCGTACCCCCAAGAGCACGTTCGGCAGTCCATTGATTGAAAAATACGTCGGTCGGCACCGTGAAATAAATCAAATCCGCCGTTGTGGGATTCTCAGGAGTTCTACTGAAATCCGGCGGGTCATCGCCATGAATCCACGATATCTCTGTATCATAAGCCGATACAACCCCACAAAGCAAAAGAATTGATATTGATGCGAATATTGCCATTTTCATTGACATGTCCTCCTAACTAAAACCAGATGTAAGAAAAGTAACCACTCTTCATAAATAAAAGGCACTCTAATTATAAAACTTTTGTTTTCACAAAACACGTTCTATTAAATAGTGCCTGCAAACCTGTTTTATTATACGAAAATAATGAAAAAATATCTATGATAATGGAAAATTTGCGGATACTGCTCGATACCGGAATTGCAAAAAAAACCTGGTGCTGATTCGCCTAAAAATCAACGGCGGGGGGGTATTGTTTGTCGTAGGGCTAAATTCTCTGCCCTGCGAAGCCTTGGCGAAGCATGGGTCTACCACATTCTCAAATTGCGCTCTCAGGCAATTTCCGCAAGGGCACTATTAATGCGCATAATGGCCTCATCAATTTCCGCGGCACTCTTGACACCTATCACAACCGCGTCAACCATACCGGACTGCATCGTAAAGCGGATGGACTTCTCACGGTCCTCGGCTTTTGTAAAATCACCGTTCCCGATAATTTTCATACCTATAATTCCGTGGCCGTTCTGACGCATAATCTTGACTTGCCTGAGCACATCAGGCAAATGAGACGAATCGCTCACGGCATTCCAGGTTTCAGCCGGCGTATCCATATGCACGCCCTGCGGATTTATCCGCACCAGATTCACATCAACCCAATCCACCTCCGCCGCCTTTGCCGTCGCGGGCAGCGAATGACACGACACACCATGGACCCGGATAATCTTCCTGTCCTTGGCGTCCTCGAAGATATCCATCATCCGCTTGTGGTCATCCTCCCAGTTGGTCTTGACCATACAGTGACATAACAGGCTGTCGATATAATCAACACCTAATTCCGTACGATAGCGGTCCAGCACCTCCCGTGGCTTCTCCGGCAAACCCGGCATCTTGGACTGTATAAACAGCTTCTCACGCGGAAGCCCCTTTATCGCCTCCCGGACCATGGTGTGCGTCTTGTAGCTGTCGGCCGTATCGATATACGTAATCCCCTGATCATAAGCATACCGTATCAGCCGATTAAAATCGTCGGCCCCTAAAGCCCGCTGAATACTGCCGCCCTTGCTGCCTGTTCCGATACCAAGCCGGCTGAGCTTAATTCCTGTCTTGCCCAAATCTACCTGATCCACAGCCGTCGGCTTGCGCCCCGTGGCAAATGGCCCAACATTACACGATGAAAACAACGTGGCACCCGCCAATGCGGCCGTGCCCTTAATGAACTGACGACGAGAAATGCCTGTTCCGCTCATAATGGATTCCTTTCATACAACTTTAAGCAACCATTGACCTGCTACGCCTGCCGCTTCTCTAATCCGGCATAATCGCATATAATAACCGCTTCAAATCGATATGGCAAGCCCCGCCGATTTATCTAATTTTGTGGCGGAAAAGGAATTGCCATGAGAAGGATAAATGACTCTTGCTCCCCGATCGCGAAGTTTCCGCCAGCTTTCATACACAATGTTGATGTCCTCGATGTAAATCGGCCTGTGCCCAACACCCGTCCACCGCAGAAAATTCATCGCAGCATCGCCGACAAAGGCGCTTCCGTCAGAAAGCAAAACTGAAATAGAATCTCTTGTAGTTGTATGACCGGGCGTATGTAAGATGACCCCGTCAATTCCAATTCCTTTTAGAAATTCCTCATTATCACCCTCGATGATAATGTCCCTATCCGCTAATATCACCGGTGGAAAATCCCATTCTCCTTTATGAAATAGATCGTAATATACCGTGTAAAACGCCATAACGATCTGGATGCGCCGATTGACTGGTTTAGCAGTACCTTCATACTTGCCCTGTTCCAGCGCTGACAGCGCATTACGATGAGCTATGACCCGGCATCCCGTATTCTGAACCAGCTCTGCCGCAAAGCCGGCATGGTCATCATGATGATGGGTCAGCAGCAGGTACTTTATTTCTGAGGCCGCTATCCCTATCTTTTCAAGCTTCTTCACGAATTGCCCGTAATTCCCGGGATAATAAACGTCAATAAGCAGATAGCCACCGGTACACTTCAACAAATAGCACCGGACCCAACCCAGTTTCACACTTTGAATGCTATAGCTGCTCATATTTTTCATGGTATTGAAATTTATATAGTAAAATCCATATAATATACATAGTTTTGTAGAATGGGGCTTGTTTGGCTCGGTAAAGCTTCTGTGTAGCCAGCCCCACTAATTCCAGAATGGGTGGCACGCTCAAACTTGTTTGGACGTATTCTTCATCTACAGCAGTAGGGCGGCTCAAATGCATCATCCGGCGCCGCGATTCTACGAGACTTGTTTGCTCGTTATCATATGTAAAAAAACAATGGTATGTGAGAGGTTGCTCTTTCGATATAACAACGGCGTGAGTTCATCTGTTTCTCTGCCGGAGGCCCTTATTCTTTTTATTTACACTTCTTCATTCAATAAAGCTTAAGAAGAGCTGGCAGGACATCGTATTCATGAAACGCTTCTATAAACTCTAAAATTCCAACCAGCCAGACAAACCACAATGCATCGAATAATCCCTTCCTAAATGCCTTTGGCCTGACAGTATATTCCTCCGGCTCCATAAAAACCTTAAATGACGGAAAGAACCTCGGCGTTACATTCACGTAATCATCAAAATCCTTCCCGTGAAAATTATGAAGCTTTCTCTCTTCTGCTTTTATAACCAACGGATAGTATAATGCGAATCCGATAAGAATAATAACCGGCAACATAAGAGTCTCACTTGCCAGGCCGACACCTGCACCACCGAGACAACTGAAAAAGTACAACGGATTGCGGCAGGCTGAATAGGGCCCCAAACGGATTAGGGTATTGGTTTTATAGCCGGAAATATATAGTAAGCACCACAAACGACCGATAGTGGCAACACCAACAAGCACAACCCCGAATAAAAACAGAATATCGCTTACGACCATTTTCTGCTCCCAGTAGCTTTCCGAGAAAAGTACAAGCAAAAACAGGATAATACCTAACATCCAGCTAAGTATCTTCCGTTTTTTTTCAATGAAACTCCTTGCCGTCATAATTCAAATCCCCTGTAACACATGCATCTCCTAAACAAAAAGAAAAAGCCGAGTTCTGCAAAACTCAGCCCTTCATTACTAACCTAAAAATCAACATTAAGCTATGAAAAAATATGAATCCCGGCCTTATACAACCAATAATCAACAGCAGTAGGGCGGTGCTTTCTCCATCAAGTTCAAAGTTTAAGTATCAGGAAGTAGATTTGAAGCT
>DAOUVA010000458.1 GCA_030667885.1 Phycisphaerae bacterium | reverse complement strand
TTTGAGTGCTATATCATTCGTGCCGATGTACATCCGGCCTCTATCAATTTTCGGAATTGTGTATTGATGGGTGCCGAGTCGGATTTCCCACAACAAATCTTCGCTGCGAAAAGCATCCGGCAAAGCGGACTGCTCATCAGCCGCATCACACAATGTTCCAACGAGAGTAAGAAGCAACAATTCTGAGATCAGTACCCGATAGATAATCCTCTGAGCTTTTTGTTTGTAGCAGACAGCTTTCCGGGTAGTTGCCATATCCGTCATTGAGAGCCCTTTCAATCAACCTCATATTTGCAGTTTGTATCGGTTTAGCTATGCGAACGCACGGGAGCCAAGTCCTATTCATATTAGCCGATATTGCCCTGCAAGTCAACCTTACCTTGATATCGGTATCAGCCTTTGTAAAAAGATGAACATGAACTTGATTTCACTACTGATGCTCTATTACAACGACCGAGACGATGTCGTCGGGAGCTTTCCTTGGGACATGAATTACCAGCGCATCAGCTCTTTTGTCAGTCTTCAACAATGTCCGATTGAGGTCGGCAAGCAAATAGACGCGCGTGACGTACAGCTCTCCAACGGGAACATGGAGAGTACCATCCTCAGGCCACTGAAACACATGTACGTAGAACTTTCCAGCCTTCCTGGTGTATCTTCCCCACGAAGGTCTCTCGAAGGGACTGGCCGTCGTACCGTAAATAGCTTCACCATTTGCAGCCATCCATTGGCCGATGGTTCGCATGGACTCTATGCTTTCCTGAGGGATAGAGCCGTCGCCTTTGGGACCGATATTTAACAAGTAGTTGCCGCCCTTCGAGACAATATCAACAAGATTGCGGATTAACATTTCAGGAGATTTCCATGCGTGGTCATGTTCGGAGTATCCCCATGTCGTGTTCATCGTCATACAGACCTCCCAATCAACGCCGGGGATTCCGGTGGAAGGAATAGTCTGTTCGGGCGTAGTGAAATCACCTTGCTCCGGCTTCCACGTTCTAAGGCGATCTACAGAATCATCTTTTTCGATGTGAGGGATATGATATAGGCGATTGTTCGAGATAATAGCCGGCTGGAGGTCGCGTGCCATGGCCATGAGTTCGTTAGCACGCCAAAATGAACCTTCGTTGCCCTTTTTCGAATAGTCCCACCAGATGACGTCGATAGGGCCGTAGTTCGAAAAAATCTCGCGAGCCTGGTTGTGGAGATAATCGACATAAACATCATGATTGCGGGGGCCGTTCGGGGATGGCTTGCCCTTTAGTGAGTGAGGTAGCTGGTCGGCTTTGAGATAATCGTACTGGGGATGGTGCCAGTCTATGACAGAGTGATAGAAGCCAACCTTCAGGCCCTCTTTGCGAACAGCGTCCACGATCTCCCGACAGAGGTCACGGCCTACGAGGTCATGGGCATCGTAGGTGGTGTATTTGGAGTTGAACAGGCAGAAGCCGTCATGGTGTTTGGTGGTGAAGACCACGTATTTACATCCGGCTTCCCGGGCGAGCCTCGCCCACCCGCCGGCAAAATCCCTCTTTGGACGAAAGAGCGGGACCGCCTCGTGGGCATATTCCCAAGTGTCCGCACGGACGCGCTGCTGAATCCATTCCATGCCGCCTCGTTCACCGACTCTCTTGCCCTTCCACGTTCCAGCCAGACCGGAGTATAATCCCCAGTGAACGAACATGCCGAAGCGGCCCTCTCGCCACCACTGCATTCGTGCGTCCCGGTTTTCTTCGGTCTCGTTAAGAGGATTGTCCTTGCGAGAAACCTTTTCTTTGGCACACGCCGAAGATATCTGTATCACAAAAAAGGCGAACGCCAAACTGACTGAAAGGACAAACTTTGCTCGTTTCATATTCTTCTCTTTAAAATAAAAAGGGCCTTAACCAATCCTCTCCACTCCACAGTTGCCGGAAAGCGGAGCGGATGACGATGCATATGCCCGTAGCCCTACATCGCCGAAGGCTGTTTCTCGTCACTCGGCTCAGTTGTACTGCTAATCTGGGCGTCATATGTTTCTGGCTTATGATGAAACGCTTCCCAGTATCGCCGATCAGTTTCGTACGGATCCACGTCTTTTGCATGAGTGTTTTCCGGCAGAATTCCAAAACGCACCATCTCACGTATGTACTGGTGGTTTACCTGAAAGGTCGGCGAACCAAATGCACAGGATTTTTGCCATTCTACTTGCCAGTTTGTCGCAGCTCTCGACATTATTTTATAGTCGGGGTCGTCCTTTGACTTAAAGACGTCAGGACATATCCCCCATCCCCCTGCTTCTTTTCCGAGGGGTGCCAGAAGCACTGCGGATTTTTCTGGACGTGTTGCGTTTATCAATACGTTCCATGAGAAATAGCGTGCCGGGTCGTCCTTTAAGACAAGGCGTTCATGTCGGCCGGTAGGACGACTTATGAACTTTCTTCGTTCTTCCCAATCAAAAGTTTCGACAAGACGATTCTGCGGCCCTTTTCCGTCGGGATTGTGGCATGAGTAGCATCGTTTTTGTAGAACGCCGCCGGCCTGATTCGCAAAGACGCCTACTTTTGTATTCTGTTGTTTTTGATTTCTAAGACCTCCGTAAGTTCCACAAAATGGTGCGGCGGCCTCGGTCCATGCCCATACTTTCAGCCAGTCTTCGCGTGAAGCCTTTTCGCTGTGATGGCTTCCTTCGAGCTTACGAAGCAAAGGTGATGCGCTTGAACCGAGTGATCGCGGAGGTTGGTTGCCGAGACCGTTACGACCGTCGCCAATTTGGCTTCTCATTGCAAGTGAATAGTAACTTATCGAATATGTGGCTCCCATGTCTCCTTCGAGACAGAGGCGTCCTTCTCGGTCTTCAGTGTTATGGCATCCGATGCAATATTTGTCGAGGACCGGCTGTACGTCTCGCACGAAGTCCGGCACAGCCGCTATACCTTCGATTGTTTTGATCTTGGAAGGTGGGCGTTGGAGTGCTTTGATTCTGTTTACGCTTTCAGGATTTGTGTTCGAATGGTTCCGTGAGTTGTGGCATCCGATGCAGGACATTGTTTCGCCGGGCTTTACACAGGTGAAGCTCTGCATTCGTCTGCACGAGAGATCATTTTCGTCGAGTGCGACGTAAAAAACGGGGCGGTTAGCGGGCAATTCAAAATATGCCGATCCATCGGATTCGACGGGAACGGTGCCAAGAATTCGTTCGAGGTTGAATGAGCCGAGCCAGCTTAATGTGTCCGGCCCTCCGGAAAAGTTGACAGATTTAGGAAGGGTTTCAATAATGAGCAGCTTTTTTATCTCGCCGCGTTTGATTCCTTTTAAGTTCTGCGAGTTATAAATATCAACAATGATGTGTGTTCCATTGGGGCTGCCCGAATCGGAACGTTTTGGGATAATTCTTTCGCGGGGCCGTTTGATGATGGGACGGGGCGACTGTGTGATCCATTTCTTTTCGTTGTTCTTTATTTCGTAGATTGCGTGCGGCGTGTATTTGTCGTCGTCTTTGTTCTTTGTAACGAAAACAAGCCGGGATTTGCCCAGTTCGGCAGCAAGTATGGTTTCCGTGCTGAGCGGCCAGGGGTCGGCGAGGTATCCTTTGCCCCATGGGAACAGAATATGTTCAAGTCCGCGAGGATCATCGGGGCCATATTTTCTGGAGAAGAAGGACAGCCAACCGTAAT
>DAOUVA010000297.1 GCA_030667885.1 Phycisphaerae bacterium | reverse complement strand
TCGCCATCGCCGCTCCGGCCGCCATTGTACCTTTCATAAAATCTCTACGACTTAACTTACTCATAATGTTTCTCCTATATTTCTTACAAGGGTTTTCTGTCCGGTATATATTGTTGTTTATCTACCCGACGCATATTCGCGGTAATGTTTAGCCACGTCGGCCTGATTCGTATCACCTTTATGGAAATAGAACCGATACTTGAAGGTCAGACTTTCACCTGCCGGTATTGTAATATTCCCTATGCCTTCTTCCTTCCTCTCAAAGTCATGTTGTCCGAACGGATTGGCGGTGAACAGTCCGTAATCACGAACATGCCACCACGTCGGATGTTTTGGATTCTTCGGATGGTCGAAAATGGCAACACCTACTATTTTACCTTCCACCGGTCCGTAATAATCGCACCAGGCCGCCCGCTTGCCCCAGGTCTGCCCGTCCTTGTGACCTTCACTGTTGAGAATATGTCCTTTTCCGACTTTCCCTTTGAGCCGCATAGTCGGCGCCAAACGAATCGCCATCGAGCCTTCCTTCGTATCACCAAGGACCACTTTGCCTTCGGATGCGTGGAACTTTATCTCAAAGTCCATGGTTTGACCGTCTTTGGTGTTGTAGAATCTGTGTGTCCGTGTATCGGTGCAGATAACCTTGCCGTCGCGTGCCACGTACTTATTTTGCGACTGAATAATACCCCTGTTCTGACCGGAAGCAACCTTGAGAAATTTATCGTGAACAACCTTGCCGCTCCTGGAACCCTCACCCCAGAAATCCTGCCCGTTTATCTCGCCGTGTGTGTACCACAGGCTCTTGTGGTGGACATGGTCCTGTGCCTCGTCTTTACCTTCCTTCATCGGCCAATGGCGATTAACCGGCTCACCCGTAGGACCAATCACCGGATAAAAATAAGGACGGGGCACATCATTAAAACAGTACTCTGTAAAAAGCTTACCGTTTATATCAACCCGCAAGGTCTTTTCCCCTTCGGTAATCTTAACTCCCGAAGCACCTTTTTGCCTGGTCCCGGCGCTCTGCGCTTTAGCAACCATTTCCTCGAAGACCTGCCGCTGCTCGGCTAATGCCTTGACTCGGTCATCGGGTTTTGTGCGGGCTTCGAGAAGAATCCAGCCATCGTAGTCCGTCGCCACAAACAGGTTCATCAGCTCCTGGTAAGGATAATCGCCAATGTTCAGCTCGCGCACGTGGACAATATCACTAAACCTGTCTTTGACCAGATTGAAGTTATACTCCAGCCCCTGGCCCTGGAGGTCCTGAGAATTGCAGTTCCAGCAGACACCAACGTTGGGATTGTCGGCAACATCCATAATCGCCTTCATGACCGGCAACTGCGAACATCCTCCATGCACTTCCAGCCGAATTTTCTGCCCGTAGCGGGCGCCATATAGACCTAACTCATTCAGTGATTTGCCAATCTGCTCTATTGTCTGTTGCTGCGAGACACTTTTCGGCAGGTCATTCGGTTTTACCTTCACACCCAAACCGCCTACATCGCTGGACAGCTTGATATACTTCTTCGCCCCATCAATGTCACTGCGAAGTTTCGCCGGGTCGGTATGGTGGAAGGCAAAGTTAGTTCCCAGACCAACGAGCGTAACGGCACTGTTCTCGAACCGCCTCTTCACATCCCGGCGTTGTCGGGGATTAAGGGTCGATTCAACTCCGTGAGCGTGCTGTGTTCGCAGCTCAACACCGGAGATTCCGGCCTTTTCGCAATTGGCTATCAGCGTCGGCAGGTCCCAGTCCTGTCCCCAGAGATAGGTAACCAATCCGAGCTTAATTTTGGCCCCTTTTCGGGCTGAACTCATCGCCAGTACTTTACCCAATGGTCCGGCTGCAACCGTAGCGGCGCCAAAATACATAGATTGTTTAAGAAAATCGCGACGTGTGTTATTGAATGTGCTCATGTTCTCCTCTTTCTGTTTACTGTGCTATATAGCAAATTTGCTCTCGGTCACTTTCTCAAGAGCTTTCACCCTAAACTCTTAGCCCGTCCTCGCTGACGACCAAGAACCGCTATTATGGCCGTCAAGTACGCTTCTGTCAAGCGATTTCTGCAAAAAAAACAGCCCTCCTCTTCATCCTTGGCCAAATTTCCGAGATGTGATACGCAGCTCGTTATTTTCTATCCGCTGATTTCAATCAGCTTTTCCGCTATTTTCAAGCTGGCCTCCTTCTTTGCAATTGCCCGGCAGCTCCTTTTCATTTCCTGTCTTTTCTCGTCATCTTTCATCAATTCTTCAAGCTCTTCGGCCAGCCATTCCGTCCTGTCTTTTTCATCCTGCAAATCATCCACGATAACCGCCGCACCGGCCTCAACCAGTTTACCTGCGTTCAGATACTGATGCCTGTCCTTGTGGTATGGATAGGGCATACAGATACTCGGCGTCTCCGTCGCTGCGAATTCAGCGACACTGACGGCACCACTTCTGCCAATCACCAAATCCGCGGCAGCCAACAGGTTTGCCATATCATCGAAATATCCTAAAACCTTATGGCTGATTTTGGCGTTGTCATATTGGCTCTTAACTTTGTCGCAATTATTGACTCCAGCCAGATGAACTATCTGCCAACTGTCCGCAAAAACATCCAGTTTTTTCAACAGCGAACATACCGCTCTGTTAATATTCTCTGAGCCGCTCGATGCTCCGGTTACGAGCAAAGTTTTCTTATCTTTCTCAAGCTCCAACTGCTCTATCGCCTTGTTCGGCTCCGGATTGTCAAAGCCGCTTCGCAGCGGACAGCCGACAATGTTGACATTCCCACCCTTGCGCGCGAAGTATTGCGCGGTTTCCTCAAACTGCAAAAATACTTCATCCGCCCATCGGCTTATTATCTTATTTGCGCGCCCGGGCACAATATCGACATTCAAAAGCCCGACAGGAACTTTACAGTTATGTGCCGCCAGACAGACCGGCGCCGATACAAACCCCCCGGCCCCGATTACCACCGCATCTTTATTTTTCGCAATTGCTTCTTTTGCTTTCTTGTAGCTCGCTAAAAACGAGCTGCAAAAGCTGATGAGTTTACCGGGCCGAACGGAAAAACCTGTAGCTGTAAGCCTGGTAAATTCGAAATCGGTTTGTGCGAGGATTTTCTCATCGATACTGCGGCTGCTGCAGAAAAAATGTATTTTGGCCCCCGGCCGGATCTTTGCTATTTGCTCTGCCACAGCGACGGCTGGATATATATGTCCCCCTGTCCCGCCGCCGGCAAAGAAAAAACATTTATCGTCCATAATTTGAGCCTCCTTGCAAAATTCCAAACGGAAGTCTGACCGAAAACCGCGATAAATGCAAGCGTTTTTATTTCTTCTCGATTAACTCAGGTACGATTGAGAAACTTCTATAAGCAAACGAAAAAAGGGCTTATACACAATCGGTATAAGCCCTTAATTGCTTCGAAACTGCTATCTCAAATGCCACTTTATTAACACTTGCAGCTTATGGTATTTAAGGTGCCGGTCGATAAAGACGAATATCATCGAAATACATTATACCTGTACCACCGGCCAGAGGATTATTCCTGTTGCCAAGACCAAGGGTAATCGAATTGACATTGACAAGATTCACTCCCTGGTCTGCAAAAGCCTGCAGATCGATACTCCACTCCGTCCATGCAGTTGCCTGTGCTGCATCAGGATTATCATGATTGACCACGGCGCTGCCGTTTAGAGCAACGTACAAATTCTCTGCAGCGTTACCCGCGCTGCCTCTTAACCAAATCGTCAGTGTGTTGACGCCTTTGACTGTCCAGTCACGATTGGAAGTCAAAGTCAAAGTAGCCTCAGATTTCCCAACAGCATTATCGTAGGCCATCGGCATCGACTGATTGCCACTGTGAATGATAGTCTGCTCTGCAAAAGGAGTAGCAGCATTACCAACGACAGAGCCGTTTATGGCCGGATTGTCGTAGCCGTCTATCCAGCCCAGATATATCCTGTTACTACCCGGCTCGCCTTCATTAATGTCATTGTAGCTCTCCATATCATCCACAATAAGGAAGTTGGCCGTCGTGAAGCTCCATAATGGGCCTGTCCACGGACTGTCGGCATTGGTATTATTAACTTCATCAATTCGCCAGTAGTAGATACTATTCCACTCGAGTTGTCCGGGCTCAAAGCTCTCGGAGTCGAGGTCCCTGGTGCCTTTATACTCGGGTGAACTTGTATCAGCATTTTTCACAGCTTCTTTATCTGCGCCGAAATAGACCTGATGTGAAGCGGCATAAACTCCCGGCACCCAGGTAAGATTTGGTGTCTGTTTTACATCCACTGCTCCGTTTGCCGGCTCCGGGCTCCCGACACCGCCCTCAGTAGTGAAGCTCCAGACATCGCCTTTATGCGTTTCGACAACATCAAACTCATCAACCCGCCAGTAGTAAGTCTTACTTAATTGAAGTGGGCCGGGAGTATATGTTACACTTCCCTGGGGAAGCCCCCCGGCTGCATTGTTAACATCGTCAAAATTATCGCCGAAATATACGGTGTGTAGTTTCGCACCATAACCTGCCGTCCAACTAAGCTCTAAATCCAGACTTACAGACTCGGCGCCATCAGCAGGGTTTGGAAAGTATGCTGTCTTGGGAGGAATACTAAAGCTCCAGACCTCACCTTGCCATGGGCTGTTCGGCTCGGTGTCATTTACCTCATCAATCCTCCAGTAATAAGTCGTACCCGGCACAAGACCGTCTGGAAGGGGGAATCCGGGAAAACCGACAATAATAAACATATCGTCCTGGTTACCAACAAATGTACCTTCTGCGCCTTCGTTCACAGCATCAAAATTATCGCCGAAATATACATCATGCGAAACAGCAAAGTCTCCCGCCCGCCAGCTAAGGTTCGCCCATATATCTGTGAACAGGTCGCCATTGGCCGGACTGGGTCCGTAAGCAAATGGGTATGTTGTACCACCACCCTGCATGATAGCCTGAATCTGTCCTGCCGGAAGGGCTTCGTCGAAGATGCGGACATCATCGAGAAATCCCTGGAAAGTCCTGCCTTCAGCGGCATGGCTGGCACCTATAATGATCGGGGCATCAACATTCGGGCCTATCCCGGTTGGCTGGGGACCCACATCATCGACTCCATTCAGATAACCAGTGGCATTGGTCCCGTCAAACACCAGGGCCAGGTGCACCCATTCGTTATGGGGTACAAGGTTTAAGACGGCCTGCGGAGCTGCTTGATAAGCAATATGGAGTCTATCAACACGCGCCGGATCAGCGTGGCCACCCTTGACCTCGATCTGGAACATAGCGGTATCTGCACCCCATCCATTTGATTTAGTACAGAAGTGCTGAATACTCTGAGTCCCATCCCAGAGACACCACCAGGTAAGAGTAAACGTACCCGTTCCACCTGTCGGGTCGAAGACGCCGCAGTAGGCTCCCGTGGTCTCGCTGAATCCCAGTGCCCCACCAAAGCCTTCCGGACCAAATCCCCATTCAGGTGTTCCCTGCACCGTACCATGGTGCTCATTGCCGGAATTATCGTTAATGGTAATTCCTGAACCCTCGTCAAGTCTCCACCAACCCACGAGATCGGCGTTAGATGTGTTCGTCAGAATTAGGCTTAGACAAAAAACAGAAGCAGCCACATAGATCAATTTCTTAGACATAATAATCCTCCTAAAAAAAATGCCGGTTGTCAATTGAAATGTTGGAATCTCGTCACTGCAAAGAACTGAGTCCCCCTTTCAACTCTGCGCTTCACATAATGTAATGCTCAATAATTCCTCCTCTATATCGGTAAATAACAGGAATTGAACCCGCACGAAGAGCAAAATCCACAGATGAGCGACAGCGCAGGAACACTTAACCATCTATATTTCTACCAAATCAGCCACTGTCTCGTCAAGAATAATCTCTGCGATTATGCATCACAATACACCCTTTCCATCAATTCGCTCACGGCCAGTTCGATATTCATCCCCTTAACCTCTTAAAGTGCATATTGTCAGTATGTTCATAATTTATTTGTCAATGTGCTTTTATAGCTCTCATTGAAAAAAAATTTCTCCAATCACAAGCG
>DAOUVA010000330.1 GCA_030667885.1 Phycisphaerae bacterium | reverse complement strand
TTATGATGCCAAGACGATTTATTTTGCCTTTGCAGCGCGGGCTGCAAAGAAGCCAGATTATTATTCTACGCAGCGCAAATGTTTCCACATCTATGCGATGAATCTCGACGGCAGTAACGTCAGACAGATTACCTATGGGCAAGACGACGACTTTGATCCATGTCCTTTGCCGGATGGAGGTCTGGCGTTCATGTCGTCGGCACGCGGAGGCTTTACTCGGTGCAACAATCCCTGGGAACCTTTGCCGGCTCATACCCTGCACCGGCTCGATCCGACCTTGAAACACCGGCGAATGCTGTCGTTCCATGAGACCAGTGAGTGGCATCCCTCGGTGCTGCATGATGGGCGCATTGTATATATCCGTTGGGACTATGTGGACCGCTCGGCCGCGAACTTTCACGGGCTATGGGTCACCAATCCGGATGGTTCCAATCCCATAGCTCTGTTTGGCAATTATACTATGCGCATCAACGCTTGCTATCAACCCAAGGCAATCCCGAATTCACACAAGCTCGTTTTTCTGGCTGGCGCCCACCATGCCGATGTGGGCGGCTCACTCGTTGTGCTCGACCCACATCGTGTTGCCCTGGACCCGAAGACGGGTGAGGATTGCTTTGATGCAATCGAGGTGTTGACTCCGGAGGTATGTTTCCCCGAGGCTCCGGGTTGGCCTGCCAGTTATTTCCACAGTCCCTGGCCGTTATCGGAGAATTACTTCCTGGTGTCGTTTAGCTTTGATCCTTTACCGGGTATGGGACCAAAGGTGAAGCGTGATACCGAGACGGGGCTCTATTATTTCGATCGGTTCGGGAATATGGAACTTCTTTACCGGGAAAAAGGCATTTCGTCCATGTATCCTATTCCGCTCAAAGCTCGAGAGGTACCGCCGATCTTACCCAGTACACTGGATGAAGAGTTGGGTAATGAAGGTGAGTTTATGTTGACGGATGTACGTACGAGCCATTTCCCCATGCCTGAAAATCGGCGCATAGTCGAATTGCGTGTTTTTCAGGTTTTGCCCAAGAGCCGTACGCATGTCGCCAACGAACCTCGTATCGGCCATGCCAATGCCGAGAGTGCGCGTATGCTTCTCGGCACGGTACCGGTCGAGGCAGACGGCTCGGCCTATTTCCGGGCCCCAGCGAAAAAGCCTTTGTATTTCCAGGCCGTGGATGAAAACGGCAGGGCGGTCCAATCAATGCGATCAGTAACATATTTACAGCCGGGAGAACGGCAGGGGTGCGTGGGCTGTCATGAGCCTCGTAACCAGGCAGTGATGACTCAGAAAACTCGTCCTCTTGCTATGCGACGCGCGCCTTCGGAATTAAAGGCCGGCCCGGATGGAACTCATCCTTTCAGCTATACCAGACTTGTCCAGCCCGTCCTCGACAAACATTGCATACAATGTCACGACGGCGAAGCCGGTGATTCTAAGAGCCAACTCGTTTTGACAAGTGAGCCGTCCGGGACATTCAGTACATCGTATGAGAGCCTCAGAAAATATGTTCGATGGTATGAGTGGGGCGGCGAATCAATTACACCGATTGTTACCAGACCGGGACGAATTGGCGCAGATGAAAGTCCTCTGCTGAAGGTACTCAAAGACCCAATACATACAAAGCATGTTCACATGTCGGAAGAGGAACGCCGGAGTATATATCTCTGGCTGGACGCCAATGTTCCTTTCTATGGAACTTACGAACAAAGGCAGCAGCTCGCACAGAAAAACGGGCAGGCAGTTCCGCCACCTTCACTTCAATAGAATCCAAAATCATCGGGCCACTCAGCAACTAATCTCCATAACATACACGTTGCTATCCTCATCTGCTCTTCGAGCGAGCACATAGAAATGTCCGTTATTGTTCTGAGATAGTAGCAGATTAAGTTCATCGGCCTCAAAAACTTCGGACAAATAAGTTGCATGCATCGAACGAATGTTCCCCTCCAATTTGAATGCTTTTCTTAATGCGTCAATGCCCCATCGCACATATTCCGTATTATTCACGTGGCCATTTAAGTCGATTGAGCTGTAGGGCACACTTATTCGGTCCACTTCGCTGTAGCCATCCTGTGGTTCTAATCTTACCAGTTTTTCCGATAAAGCTTTAAGCCCTGTTTTAGGCAGGCTCAGGTCGAGATGTAATAAATTCTTCGGTCGGTTGCTGCGTTTGTCCAATACCATCCATTGGCTGCCGGCTCGGAATAACTCGCAGTCATTTTGGTCCTTAGCCACAAATTCCCTTGTAGCTATTAAACGATTATATCCGCTCGGCCATGTTTTGACGGTTATTTCATCATTCCATTTCGGGAACCTGTTGATTTCAATCCTGAGATTCGATAGAACCCAATAGCTGTTCATTGTATTTAAACTGTCAACTCCAAAACCAAGCTCTTCGGCGTGCAGGGCCGCGGCCTCCTGTAAATACTGCATCAAGCAAGCTGTCTTAATGTTCCCATCAGGCCGGCACTCATAGGATTTAACTGTGAATTTCTCTTCTCTGACCTTCATAGTTTGGGTTATACCTCTGCTATTATCCTGATAACATTACCTTTTGAATCAATTCTATTATCATCGTAAGGTGCCATTTTTGCAAGGGCGCAGGATTTGTGAAGATATGAGAACTATTGTAAGGCGATGTAAATGACAAAATTGTACCATGTATTATTATGCTAACTGGAAATCTTGAATTTCAGGGATAATCGTAGTACTATGTTGGAAATTAAACTCGGCGGGAAAATCCTGTTTGAGTGGGTTGGAATGAGAAACTATTCCGGGAGACTTATTATGGATGAATTTAACAGTATCGAGGAGATTTTGGATTTTGCGATAGCAGGTGAAACAGAAGCCAGCCAGTTTTATACGGACCTGGCGGGCCAAATGGATAATCCGGCAATGCGTGAAGTTTTCGAAAGCTTTGCCAAAGAAGAACTTGGTCACAAAGCCAAGTTGGAAGGGGTAAAAAAGGGTAATATCCAGCCGAAAGCAGGGGATGTAGCGGACCTTAAAATAGCAGATTATATGGTTGATATTCAGCCCTCGCCGAACATGGATTATCAGAGTGCAATTATTCTGGCAATGAAAAAGGAGAAGGCCGCGTTTAAGCTTTACACTACATTAGCGTCAAAGATGCAGGACCCTGAATTGCGGAATATGTTTTTGTCACTGGCCCAGGAAGAGGCCAAGCATAAGCTTCGCTTTGAAATTGAATACGACGATGAGGTAATGAAAGAAAACTAAACACTTTCAAGTCTATAAAAGTCAGGGACGGCCACGATTAAGCAGCCGTCCCCAATAAAATCAATACTGCAATTACAAAAATAGCCTGTTGTTAATCCTTGACCTTTCCGGTAGCAGCCCACTCCACTCCATTGCGGATGAGTTGCTTCATGTTGGGGTCAAGAATAGCCTTGTGGTCGTGACCTAAGGCGTTATGGACACAGCGTCCTTTGCCATAGGGTCTGGTGAAGACCAGCGGCTCGGTATTCTTGCTCCAGTCGGAGTCGGCAGAGACCAGCACTTCAATCGAGCTGTCTCCCTGCAATTTTGCATAAAGCTCGTCAAAAATCTTGAAATCCTTTAATCCCTTTGTAATCGGATGTTCTTTAACAATCTTGACTTCGAATACAGCTCGCGGGCCATGACCTGAAGTTCCCATTACCCACTTGCGGCCGCAGAGCTTGCCGAATTCGTCCCATTCAGAGAAAGAGGCACTGGCAAGATGCTGAACATAGAAACCCTTGCCCTTCTTGACGAATTCCAGCAGGTTCTCTTTTGCCTGGCCAGTGATAGTCGGGCCCCTGTTGTACATAGTCAGCAGAATAACGTCGTACCTTCCCAGAGCGGTATTTGATTCGAGGATCAGGGGATCTTCACATACCTTGACATCAAAACGAGGTGAAGACGCCAACACCTCGCGTGTCTTTTCAGAGATTTCACGCCAGTCATGGTATGGCGCCACATCATCACCTGCAATCAGCAGTACGCGGATCCGGTCTTGTTGTTTGGGCTGTGCGGCCACATCTACAACAACACAACACACTACTGCCAACAATGCTGCATAAACCAACAGTCGAACATTTCTCATAAAATACCTCCTTTGCGTTACTCAATTAGATTTCGGGTACTGTGTTACCCACTCTTACGTTTACACTTCATAGTTTCTGTTTAAGCACGAACTATCTTATCACTAATGACTGGGATATCAAGAAATTTCCAATGCTGATTTCCTTAAGGCATCTTGTAAACATCAACAAGGTCGTCCTCAAATACAGTTAATGTATCCTGTCGGAACTTCCTGAAATCATCTACATCGGGATGCCCTGCGAATGGAACCCAAAAATGCCTTCTGCTGGAATTGCGCCATACTAAAGCGTATGCAATTCTGCCGGCCACGGGGTCGTTTTTCAAAGGTTCGAGCAGTTGCCTGGTAAAGAAATATGTCGGGCTCTCGGACACCAGGCCATTGCCGGGGCCAACCTCTGCTAAGGCGGCAATCTTTCCCCTAAGCTCGGCAAGTTCAACAACAAGCCGTGCACTGGCAACGATCGATTTGCCCCGTCCGGAATAGTTGTCTATGCCGATGATGTCCACATACGCGTCTCCCGGATATCCGGATTCCGTTGCAATGAAAGAGTTCTTATCTGTGTTCAGAGCCAGAGGTGTGTAAGCATAAAGCAGGTTATGCACGCCTTTGGTATCACGCAGATATTCCACAGTAAAATGCCATAGCCTGATAAAATCCCGTCCGTCTCCTCTGACAGCCCACCAGAATCTACGCTGGTTGTTCTCATGCCAGGGACGAAAGATAATCGGTATCGCATGTCCTTCCTTGTCTTTCAGCTCACCCAGAAACTCAACAAAAATATCCAGACGTCTTTTAAGCTCTTTGTGATGCGAACCTCCCGGTATAATGTTGGGCACAGCATTGGCCTTGCCCGATCTGTCAAGATAGCCGCGTCCGGTGACGGGATTACTCATGTGCCAGCTTATGGTGTTAATGCCGCCCCGTTCATATGCTTGCCTAATCAGTCTTTTCAAGTGGCTGAACTCGACACCGTCGAGATTTTTATTTCCGCCCAAACGTCCGATGTCCCATCCATAGACGGCCGGGTATGAGCCGGTCACACTTTTCACATCGGACCTGCCATCTTCGGCAGACCAGCCAACACCATATGCAGTGCTGTCCTGATGGCCAAAGAGCAATCTCGATTTGGCCAACTGACGGAGATTGTAGAACAGGGCCCTGGTTTCTTCCGTGGCCTCCGGGTCTGTGATGCCCCTGTCACGGTACTTCTGAGTGCGTTGATTGGCTCCGGCTGTTTGTTTGTTGCTCTGGTTGCTATACGCAGGTAATGTTTGCGTTACTTCCGTGAGGGCAAATGTGAGCAGAACTGTTAATGTCAGATGTCGTATATTCATTCTTCAGTCTATTATATCTAAATAATGCCCTCTGACAAGGTTCTGTGAGAAAATCCTAAGCCGGTCTAATTCGCTGTCGGTTTATGAGGTTTATGATTGTTAAAGGCGTAAGGATTTATTTTCTTCTTTGGGGA
>DAOUVA010000022.1 GCA_030667885.1 Phycisphaerae bacterium | reverse complement strand
TCCAGCTATCTCCGCTGAGTTTTTCTATTATTTTGTCACAGGTGGACAATTTTGTATTACTAAGTTTTTTTGGTGCCTCTCTTATCAGCATTTTTTACTACTCTCCGGAATACAGCTCTTCGAGTTTATCCAGAGTATCCTGGTCAATATCCTTAAAGTCCTTAAAGTCATCGGGGAGAGTCTCCAGGTCGTGGTCAGCCTGGAAATTTCGAATCGCCTCTATGGTCATCTCGTCCAGTTTATCACCATATCCGCCGCAGTCAAAACCCAGATTCTCCAGCCGAGCTCTCACACCGGATATTGTGTCAATCGGGTCAATGTGGCCTAACAGGTATTCGTGCACTTCCTCGTCTTCGCCTTCGTCTAAAACGACTTTGCCCTTATATGCATCGGGCGGAATATCCTCTTCCAAGAAACCTTTGTTGTCGGTCTTTCCCTTTATTTGAGGAACCGAGCGTCCACTTTTCGTCGTAATGTCAAGGGTGTACGGGATTCCTTTTCTGGGTGCATCATCATCTTCATCTCCAGTGAGAAACTGTATTCGCAGCTTCTCAGGTACGCCCTTGCGTTTGAAACTATGCTTCTGTTCCGCCTGGCACTGCTCTTCTTTTAGCTCCTTGTCAGGAATAACAATCTCGTCGCCTGGGAAAAGGGCATTCGGGTTTTTGCGCAGTTTCTTAATCTCGGCATTGTCGGGGTGATCCCATATAGTTTTAGGGAAGAAATTATATTTATAAGCAATACTTGAAATGCAGTCGCCCTGTTTTACTTTGTATGTGTAGGCCATCAGATCTTCTCCCATGCTTCCTTATCAAGGTCCGGGAAACAGACCTTGCATGTACTATTGCCCTTCTCAAATCCTTTCACGTGGGCGAAACCCTTCTCGTCGAGAGTGCCCTCGGCTACAGTTTCACCATCCGGAAGAGTTATTTTGTACTTCTCGCCGGGGATACCCTTGTCATCTTCGCCCACTAATTCAATCTTAATCCAGCTTAATTCCTCTTTCCTTTCTTCGATTTCTTCCTCTGTGGGCGGCTTGAAGGGTTTGACCTTCACAGAGCCATACTTGCCGGATTTAGTTTTTAGCTGTTCAGCCTTTATCTCAGCCATTTCACCGGGATCGGCGATGTCGGCATCCTCGGCCAAAGTTACCGAAGTAGGCATCACGGCCATTCCTGCCAATCCTACAGCCGCCGCGGAACCGGGGCCGGAATTGATCATCGTACTCTTGCCGTCGATGGTAACCTTGTTGCCTGTAATTGTTACACCCACCGAGTCAATCACTACGCAGTTAGAGCCGGATTTTAGTGTAATGCCGTTCGTTGCCTCGATAACTATACCCGACGCCTTGAGATAGTAGTCGCCCGTGGTCTCCTCGGAGTGCTTTGCCTTGAATACCTCTATTACATCACCCTTGACCGTAAATGAATGGCTGCCGCCAACCTCCTTGGCTTCTTTGCCCACAACCTTGAGATGCCGGTCCTTACCTATATCTTCTATGTGGTCGGCATCGACTTTCTCGTGTCGGTTGTTCTTGACGTGCTCTTTCTTGTCCTTTTCGACCACGAGGTTTCTATTTCCCTCACCTTCAGTCCCGATAGTCTCGAACCGGTCTTTCTTCACCCGGAGATCGAGTTTTTTTTCTCCGTGAATGAAGATTTGCTCCTCGCCTTTTTTGTCCTCGAAGCGAATCTCGTTAAAGCCCTGGCCTCCCTTGCTCGAATTTTATTTGAGAGTTGACATTGTCTTGTTGGCAGGCAGGTCATACGGGGGCTTGGTCTGGTCGTTATAAACACGGCCTGTAATGATGGGCTGGTCGGGATCACCTTCGAGAAATTCAATAATAACTTCCTGGCCGATACGAGGAATATACATAGCCCCCCATCTTTTGCCGGCCCATACCTGAGCGACCCTAATCCAGCATGAGCTGTTTTCGTCGGGCTTGCTGTAGCGGTCCCAGTGGAATTTGACTTTCACCCTGCTATGCTCGTCTGTGTAAATCTCATCACCGGAAGGACCTACGACCATAGCTGTCTGCGGGCCTGGAATTGACGGCTTCGGAGTGATGCGGGGTGAACGGAATGGTTGGTTTTTATCGATGGCGGTAAACTCACAGGAACAAATATTCTCATTACTTCCCGGGCCATCTGAATAGAACTCAGGTGATACGAGTTTGTATTTTGTCGAGGTAATCAGATATTCCCGGTTCTGGTCTTCCCGAGTATGGCTGACGAGTTGAAAAGTGCTTCCTGTACAGATGCCCCTTGAATCAGATTCCACTGTAATAACTTCATATTGGGCATGCAGCTCTTCAATACGTTTTTTCGCGTATTTATCCCCATCGCCGGTTTCTGTATATATACCGGGGTAATCGTAGATTTCGAATTTCGACGAGTCGTACTTACACTTTGCTTTTGATCTGGTCAGCAGGTCACTCTGGCTTTTTTTGAAGTCAAAATCTTTCAATGCAAATGAGCCTGGCTGAAGGCTGGTCTCGATAATCCACTTGGAAACACACTCTTCGGGTGAAGTACCCTTATCAGCAGGATGATATTCGAGTTCCTCATAGCCAGGATAAGCCTCGTGAGCGCTGGACGAATCAGCCAGAACCAATAAATGTTTGCCGTCTTCATGCTTAAAGAAGTAGTATATTCCCTCCTGCTCCATCAATCGACTGACAAAATTAAAATCTGTTTCACGGTACTGTACGCAGTACTCCCACTCACGGTATTCTCCGTTAAGGGTGTCCTCAATGTCCGTGAATCCGCGATCTTTGAAGATTTTTTTGATGATAGCGGGCACAGTCTTTTTCTGGAAGATGCGACAATCGGCAGTTCGGGTCAGGAACCACAACCAGGGTACGACTGTTGCCTGATACTGGGCAAATTTTTCCGAACTGGGGATATGAATAAAGCGGCTTACGAAACCGTTGAAATACCGTGTTTTATCGTTCGAAAGTTCGAAACGTACGGTTACGTTTTGTCCTATAATATCCTCAGCATTGATACTATGGTCATGACTTGCCAGCTCAAGCTGGTACTCGAACGGCCGGCCGAGCTGCTCTTTACCAGAAATCTTTTTTATTAAAAGTACATCTTCCCCAAGCGGGGTAGCGATTGCCAACTCTCTGTGTTCTTGAGTTATTGCCATTACTGAATGCCTTAAATAAAAGTTATTTTACATAAAAAACGGTCTCTTTGCAGGAATGATAGCTGTTTGGAACGAGCAACCTATAGGGGGCTTTGCCAGGCGGTTGTTATCTCTGTCAAATGCGGTTGTTTTGACATCAGGCGCCACAAGGCCATGTCTTTTCGGTGACATATATTCCTCCCATATGGGCCCGAATACCATCTGTTATCAACCTGTTTATTACTATCTTAGTCGAACGAATATGTAAATTCGCTGTCTTTGACGCCGATATGTACCCTTTTTGCGGTCTTACTTTCCATAAGCCTAATCAATAGTTCCTGGCCAATTTCCGGAAGCAAAGTATTGGTCAGAATGGCATCTACCGTTCGAGCCCCGCTTTCAACGTCTGTACATCGGCTGGCGATAAGATCCAGGACCTCGTTGTCATAAGTGAACGGTATTTTATGATTTGCCATAGTGCGGCGTTCAATTCGGCCTAACTGTAGACGAATAATAAGCTTCAGTGTTTCGTCGGCAATTGGATAATAGGGCACAATAACAAGACGGCCGAGCAGTGCCGCAGGAAAGACCTCAAGTAAAGGCTTGCGAAGAGCTTTGCGAATGCCTTCAGGCTCAGGCATGAGCTTCGGATCTTTGCACATATCCATAATAAGGTTGGTGCCTGCGTTGCTTGTAAGAAGAATTATAGTATTCTTGAAATCGATTAAGCGGCCTTCTGCGTCTTCCATCTGGCCCTTGTCGAATACCTGGAAGAATATCTCGTGTACATCTTTATGTGCCTTTTCGACTTCATCGAGGAGGACTATACTATAAGGGCGCCTACGCACCGCCTCAGTCAGGACACCCCCTTCACCGTAGCCGACATATCCTGGAGGAGAGCCTTTGAGCGTTGAAACAGTATGAGCCTCCTGGAACTCACTCATATTGATAGTAATCAAGTTATTTTCACCGCCGTACATGGCCTCAGCCAGGGCAAGTGCCGATTCAGTCTTGCCCACGCCGCTGGGTCCGGCCAGGAGCATTACGCCGACCGGTCTGTTCGGATTCTCGATACGTGCGCGGGAGGTTTTTATGCGTTTGGCAATTGCTTCCAGCGCGTGGTCCTGGCCGATAACACGTTGTTTGAGCCTCTCCGCCAGATTCAGGACTGCTTCGATTTCGTTCTTTACCATTCCGCCGACCGGAATGCCCGTCCAGTCAGCAACGACAGAACCAACAGCCTGTGCGTCCACGCACGGAAGAATCAGAGGTGTTTCACCCTGTAATTCTGTGAGCTGTTCCTGAAGTGACTTAAGCTCTTTAAGCAGTTCTTCCCTGTTCTCTTTCTCTGACTCTTGTGATTTTTCGGGTTCCGCCTCATCAGAGCCGCCGGCTTCGGCTTTCTCTTCAGTTTCTGAGGCTTCTTTTTCGCAAGCCTGGGCTTGTTCGATAGTACCCTCGCCGCTTTTGCGTAATTTGGCTCGAATGTCTAAAATCGCATCAACCAGCTTTTTCTCTTTTTTCCATCGTTCTTCCAACTTTGCCAGTCTTTCGCGTTCGGCTTCGAGTTTCTCCGTGATTTCAGCTTCGCGAACTGTGTGATCTATACCTGTTACGGTTTCTCTGCCGATGATTTCCATTTCTGTTTCCAACGCCTGAATCCGCCGGCGGCAGTCCTCCAATTCCGCGGGCACCGCATGCTGGCTGATTGCGACTCTTGCGCATGCTGTATCGGTCAGGCTTACGGCCTTGTCGGGCAGTTGCCGTTCGGGTATGTATCTGTGCGAGAGACGGACCGCTGCGTCCAGGGCTTCGTCCAATACCTGAACACGGTGGTGATTCTCAAGTTTCGAAGCCACTGCCCGCATCATCATTACCGCCTTATCTTCTGTAGGCTCGTCAATCTTGATTACCTGGAATCTGCGGGTAAGCGCGGGGTCTTTCTCAATATATTTTTTATATTCCGACCATGTAGTGGCCGCGATAGTCCGTAAAGTGCCCCGGGCCAGCGCGGGCTTTAGCAAGTTTGCTGCATCGCCCGTACCTGCCGAGCCCCCGGCGCCGATGAGAGTATGTGCTTCGTCGATGAACAGGATTATTGGCTTGGGAGAGCTTTGAACCTCTTCAATAACCTGACGCAAGCGGTTCTCGAATTCCCCTTTCATGCTGGCTCCTGCCTGTAGCAATCCTACGTCCAAAACCTGTAGCTTGACGTCCTTAAGCGATGGCGGTACGTCGCCGGAGGCGATACGCTGCGCGAATCCTTCGACTACCGCAGTTTTGCCGACTCCCGCTTCTCCGGTCAGAATCGGATTGTTTTGGCGCCGGCGCATCAGAATGTCGATTATCTGTCTGATTTCGTCGTCACGTCCCACTATGGGATCCATATCACCGCTCCGGGCCTTTTCAGTAAGGTCAACCGAGAACTTTGCCAGGGCTTCCTGTTTGCCCATAGCCGCCGGTGCCATCTCTCCCGAACCCCCATCGGCTTGGGCCTCGACCCTGCGGGACGAACCGTCTGTTGTTGTGAGTGTTTCTTCAGGTGAACCGCCGACTATTTTAGCAAAATCGTCCGTTAGCTGTTCAATCTTAATCTTGCTGAATTCGCCCGAAATACCCAGAAGAAGATTCTTGAGACCGCTTGTTTTAAGAATGCCGACTATCAAATGGCCTGTGCGTACCTGAAACTCCCCAAACAACAGGCTTCCGTAAACCCAACCTCTCTCTACGGACTCTTCGAGATGAGAAGACAAATCCGAAATTGATGTGGACCCTCGTGGTAATTTATCCAGTTCATCCATCATATCCTTGGCAAGTCTGGAAGGGTCAATTTCATAGTATTTTATAATATGGTGCAGGTCCGAATCGGGCAGCTTCAAAATCTGATAAAACCAGTGGATCAGTTCCACGTAAGGATTGCCTCGCAGTTTACAGAAAACTGTGGCGCTTTCGATAGCCTTATAGCCCAAACTGTTTAGTTTACCAAAAAGAGATGTGCGATTTATTTCAGCCATTGTCGTGTCCTCATGCCGTTTTGATAAATGTTAGTAAAATTATGCTTCACAAAATTACTTTTTATCTTGGTGTTCAAAACCTACTTTTTGCCGCTTTTAAAAACTACTGTTTAGTTAAATTGTACTGCTGTGTCAACCTATTTTTAATTTAGTTGCCGCTTAAAAAATTGAAATTTTATTTTATAGGTTTCTTTTGTCGAAAAAGTCTGCGGATTTAAATGAAAACCGGTTCAGGACATTCTTATTATATAAGGTTGCTTCTTTCACTTTATTCAACGAAGAGCATGTCAAATCTCACAGATGTTTCTATTCGCTGGTTTGGTTGACAGCACTCAGGAATCCTGACTGCATGAGCCTGCGAAAAGCTTTTAAGCATGCGGGGATTATCGATTCCGGCTCGGTCTTCATATGAAGCCGCTACCGTGACAAGCTCTCGCAATGTTTGCTTGCCGTCGCAGCCGGCCAGCAGATTCGCAATATTGATATCTGCCGTCCTGTCAAATTATTATCTCAATAAGCAAGCATCAACTGTCCATCATGGGTAAAGTATGCATACTATACACTAAATCACGTACATCGTCATATTCGGGCCATGCACCCATTCCCTTGAACAAACCCAGCATATGATGATTGGCCTTAGCGGTTTGCCGCCATATATGTTTTTCGTTAATATGGCTAAACAATACGCATCCTTTGAGAGTTCTCGATCCTTTATAATAGGCAAGAAATAAGTTGTTTTCCCACCGGTTTTCGTATAGCTGTAAGAGTCCCTTTATTTCCCCTGCCCCTGCCTTTCCAGGTAGACGCGAGGTGCCTGCGCCCGTGGGTAAAAGTGTGGAATAGAGCCCAACGCTATAATCGATAAGCCCATTAATCGACAGGGGGTAGGCGACCTCAAGTAGAGTATGGTGCCCTCCTCTTACAAGGGTTGCAGCGGGAAGAAGATAAAAAATTGGATTTATATTTAATCTTCCGAATTTATTCAAGAAATATATATTGTCCGTTGTTGTACCGGAAATGGTCGCCCCAGGCGTCAGACCAAATACCTTGTCCATTTTACCAATAGTGTCGTTATTTTTTATATCCCACCTATTCATTCCAGCATCCGGTTGTTGTCGGAGGAACTCCAATGCTGTAGTCTTGCTTGCTATATATGGGCTTGACCTTGCCCATTTTTTCTTGTCCTTGCTCTCGGGCTCGGGGGCCAATTCCCTTCGCCGTCCGGCTTTGGGTTGAACAGGATTCTTTTTAACTGCTTTTGGCCTGCCATCAAATTTTTCCCAGTGGTATTTGTCACCCTTTTGGTATGACTTACGTTTAAGGTTCTCAGTCTGATGGCCATGGGGTGCCAATATATCTTCGATTACTTCGCCAAATATGCGGATCCAATCGGCGCAATGTTCAGCTTTGAACTGTCCGACCTGCATCTTTATCCGATCATAATCCCATGCTACGATGTAATTTTCCCTGACACCAGCGTACCCTTTCCATTTACCTTTTCCCGAAGACCACTTACGTTCAAATTCATTCTTTAATGTGGTTGAGTATTTACGGACCCATTCCATCTCATGTATTGCCATCATCACCATATCCCTGAGTGGGCCGATCAAACCCGATCCCGGGTCATTAAAGATTTCCAGTAAGTCAAAGGCCAAGTAAACTTCAAGTGCTTGTTTTTCGATCATCATTCTTTTCACGGTTTCGGAGTCTGTGACTAAATCCATTATTTTTCCTTTACGTTGATGAGGAGACTTTTTAAACTGATGGTTAATAGGGGCTGGCCCTATTTGTTTCCCATCAGTCTTGTCTTCAGTACTATAGGTGAACTACTCGGCATCTTTATCCTACAATTTGTCCACGCAGCCACCGTGACTATTTTTTGTCCGGAGTCCGACAAAGTCAAGAAATAGTTTGCGAATTTTCTAATTTTTTCTATTTTTGTTCCAAATTGCCAAGCGTTGCAGGCTGGCAACGCTGCGGTAATGTTCTGTCTGAGGCACTGACGTCCATTCCGCAGTTGGAACGGGCAATGCCTTATATATAAATTTGTGACAGACTGTCGGAAAAAAAATTATAATTAGTTTGACAGTAAGTTTTGGTTGCCATAAAATCGCGCCCAGTAGCAAGGGGGGCTGGCGAATACTATAGTGCAGATGATAGAGTATAGTGGTTTGTAGTGCTCGCTTTGTTTGACGTTTATTACTTATCCAGGTGGCGGATAAGATGTGCATCTGGTTTTTGGTCTTTCGTGGAAATTTAGGTTGAAATATTGCTTTAGACCAAAAGCTGGTTCTTTAAGATACTGATTTGGTGGGATATGTCATGGCGATTGATATTGAAAGCCTCCTTTTGGAAGTGAGCGTGGAGCACACTTGTGGCGAAGACCTTTCCTATGACGCCTCTTTTCTGGCCCTCGAAGATATGTTGCGGGCAAAGGCTGGCGGTGGAGTGGTGGCCGGTGTTGAGGAAGAGGTAGAAGAGCCGAACTGGCGCGAAATCCGAGAAAAAAGCTCCGAACTGCTGAAACGCTCAAAAGACCTGCGTTTGGTCACGTATCTTACTCTTTCACTTCTGAAGATGGATGGCATAACCGGACTGAGGGATGGTTTGGCTTTAATGCGGGGGCTACTCGAACGCTACTGGGACGGCCTTTATCCGCAACTCGACCCGGATGATAACAACGATCCGCTCGAACGTATTAACATTCTTCAGTCATTGTCCCCGGGGACTGTTAGCGAGCAGGATCCGATTAAGTTCAAGCAGCGACTGGCGGAAGTGCCGCTGTGTAATTCAGTCCAGATGGGCAGGTTTAGCTTTAGGGATATCCAGATTGCAAAAGGTGAGATTACTGTTTCAGATGAGCAAAAGGCAAAAGCCCCTAATATGTCTGTGGTTGAAGCAGCTTTTCAGGATACTACGACGGATGAGCTTCTGGCGATATCCCAGGCTGCTCATGAAGCTATTGAACATATTGGTGCTATAACCGGTGTATTCTCTGAACGTGCCGTTCAAGGGGATACTCCGAACCTTAGTGGCTTTCAGGGGGTTCTTGGAAGTATCCACAAGTGTTTGCAGGAATACCTTGCAAAGCGAGGTCAGGGTGACGCTGTCGCTGTCAGTGCGGTCGCCCCTGTTGCCGGTGCCGAGCAACAAAAGAAAAGCGGAATATCGCTTTCAGGTGACATCCAGTCTGTGCAGGAGGCACTTTTGGCTCTCGACAAAGTCTGTCAATATTACGACCGTAACGAGCCCTCCAGCCCGGTTCCGTTACTTCTGCGAAGAGCGCAAAGATTAGTCTCGAAAAGCTTTTTGGATGTTATCAAGGATGTGTGTCCCGATGCTGTGGACCGGGTTGAGTTAATTTGTGGGCCCACCAGCAGTGATACCTTTGAAGGTAGTAGTGGCAGTAGTAGTGACGAAGATGACGGTTGGTCAGACTCATAATCGCCATCATTAGTTCTAATAAACCGATATTTTCCACATGAGTTGTTTTCTTAGGAGAAAAGGAGTAAACATGGCAAAAAAGAAGAGTAGTCAAAAATTCATAGCTCGTAACCGAGCTCCCCGGGTACAGATAGAGTATGATCTGGAACTCTATGGTGCCGAGAAAAAGGTGAACCTGCCTTTTGTGATGGGTGTCATGGGCGACTTGTCCGGCAAACCTGCCGAAGGTTTAGCTCCGGTTGCAGACCGTAAATTTCTCGAGATCGATGTCGATAATTTCGACGAACGGCTCAAGTCCACGAAACCCAGAGTTGCTTTTCAAGTGCCGAACACGCTTACCGGCGAAGGCAATCTGAGCGTTGATATAAGCTTTGAGAGTATGGATGATTTCTCCCCGGCCGCAGTAGCGCGTAAGGTTGACGCTCTGAAAAAGATGCTGGATGCCCGGACGGAATTATCAAATCTCTTGTCTTACATGGATGGTAAGAGTGGCGCAGAAGAGTTAATGGCGAGAGTCATTAAGGACAAGGCTTTGCTCAATGCCCTGACTTCTGCACCAAAACAAGAAGACGAATCTACTGATACTGCTAAGGAGGGACAGTCAGATGGCTAATGAAAAAGAAAAAGAGCAAGCACAGGCTCCTGAGGCTGTAGCAATAGAAGCAAGTGAATTCGACTTACTCCTTAAGAAAGAATTTAAGCCTAAATCCGACCATGCTAAAAACGCTATCAATTCGGCGGTGCGAACATTGGCCGAACAAGCCCTGTCGGAGACAGCTCTTATTTCCGATGATGCTGTAAGGTCGATTGAAGCGATCATTGGCGAAATAGACAGGAAGTTGTCCGAGCAGATTAATTTGATTATGCATCACCAGGACTTTACGGCCCTTGAGGGTAGCTGGCGGGGTTTGAGTCACCTCGTAAATAACACTGAAACAGACGAAACATTGAAGATACGCGTGTTAAATCTGCCCAAGAAGGATTTGTCAAAGACCCTCAAGAAGTACAAAGGTACGGCTTGGGATCAAAGCCCGCTTTTCAAGAAACTTTATGAAGAGGAATTTGGCTCACCCGGCGGCGAACCGTACGGCTGTCTTGTTGGCGACTATTATTTTGACCATAGTCCGCCGGATGTTGAAATCCTTAACGGTGTAGCCCAGATTGCCGCAGCGGCACACGCCCCGTTTATTAGTGCAGCATCGCCAACCTTAATGAACATGGATTCCTGGAAGGAACTCAGTAATCCTCGCGATCTGACGAAAATCTTCCAGACGGCCGACTATGCCCCATGGCGTTCCTTACGCGAGTCTGATGATTCAAGGTATATTGCTTTAACAATGCCGCGAGTCCTTGGCAGGTTACCTTATGGAGCTAAAACTAATCCCGTTGAGGATTTTAACTTCGAAGAGGATACTGCTTCCGGCGACCACTCAAAGTATCTTTGGACAAATTCAGCCTATGCAATGGGAGTGAATATTAACCGTTCTTTCAAGGAGTACGGATGGTGCGCAAGGATCCGTGGTGTTGAGAGCGGGGGTATGGTCGAGGGGCTTCCCTGTCATACTTTCCCGACCGATGATGGCGGTGTGGATATGAAGTGCCCGACAGAGATTGGTATCACCGACAGACGAGAAGCTGAATTGGCCCAAAACGGCCTTATGCCGCTGTCGCACTGGAAAAACGAGGATTATGCAGCATTTATCGGGGCCCAGTCGCTCCAAAAACCGACTGAATATGACGACCCAGACGCAAGTGCAAATGCTAAATTAGCGGCAAGATTGCCCTATCTGTTCTCAACCTGTCGGTTCGCACATTTTCTTAAGTGCATCGTGCGCGACAAAATTGGTTCTTTCAAAGAGCGCGAGGATATGGCAAACTGGCTCAACAAGTGGGTTACGCAGTATGTTACCAGCGATCCCAACGCTTCCGAGGAGGTCAAGGCTCAGTATCCTCTGGCAGCAGCGGAAGTTGTTGTGGACGAGATTGAAGGTGATCCCGGATATTACTCGGCCAAGTTCTTCCTGAGGCCACACTACCAGCTCGAAGGCCTGTCGGTTTCGCTGCGATTGGTATCGAAGCTGCCTTCGGCAAAGAAAGGCGGTTAATGGGTTAGTCCGAAACGATTGGATGCGCTTAATGCATGTTTACGTAACCTGCTTAAGTGTAGTAACTTAGATAAACATTTAATTTGTATAAGGAGTTGATAAGATGGCAGGAGATGTTTTTTTGCAGATTAATGGAATCCCGGGTGAAAGCACCGATGATAAGCATAAGGAATGGATTGAAGTGCTGTCATACTCGAGTGGTGTCTCACAGAGTGGCGCAGGAAATCGAAGCACCGGTGGAGCGGCTACAGGAGGCAGATGCGATCACCATGATTTTTCCATAACTAAAACCCTCGATAAGGCCACCCCAACGCTGAATGCTTATTGCAGTAGCGGCAACCATATCGACAAAATCACTTTGGAACTCTGTCGTGCTACCGGGGACAAACAGCCTTATATGATATACAAACTTGTGGATACGATTATCTCGTCGGTCGTCATCGGTGGTGGGAGTTCCGGTATCCCTACCGAATCGGTGACCTTCAACTATGGAGCGATATATTGGACCTATATTGAAACCGACCACCAGACCGGCAAGAAGAAGGGTGAAATCAAGAAGTTCTGGAACCTGATTCACAATAAGGGTGGCTAAAACCTTTGCGTTAGAAGTCAACTATAATTGATAAGCTCATTCTGTTAAATATTACCGGAGCGGATGTATTCTGTCTGGAAATTGAGGTTGTAAGCATGGAAGCAAAGGAATTAGTGCAAAACGGCCAGCTCAGTGAGGCTTTGACCGAGCTGGAAGGTCAAGTACGCAACGACCCTTCGAATGCAAAGCATCGGGTTTTTCTGTTTCAGTTGTTGTCAGTTCTGGGAGATTGGGAGCGGGCCCTTACCCAGCTTAACGTGGCTGCAGAACTCGATTCAATAAATTTGCTAATGGCTCAGGTGTGCCGTGCTGCGCTCAATTGCGAGGCTTTACGAGCTGAGATATTTGCCGGCAAACGCTCACCTCTCATCTTTGGCGAGCCGGCTGAATGGGTCGGCTGGATAGTACAGGCCAATCAATTGATAGCCGAAGGGAAATACGAAGCATCACAGGAAATCCGTGAGCGTGCATTTGAAGCCGCGACTGCTGTTGCCGGTTCGGTCGATGGTAAGCCATTCGAATGGATTTCAGATGCCGATTCCAGGCTTGGACCGATACTCGAAGCCATATTTGACGGTAAATATTACTGGGTTCCTTTCACAGCAATAAAGTGCATCCAGATTGAACCACCTGCCGACCTTCGCGATTTAGTGTGGCTTCCCGCACAATTCACCTGGGTCAACGGTGGCCAAACAGCCGGCCTGATACCGACGAGGTATCCGGACTCACAAACCAGTGAAGATAGCGCAATTCTTCTGGCGCGCAAGACTGACTGGATTGAAAAACCGGGCGATTTGTACCTTGGTTTGGGTCAGCGAATGCTGGCAACCGATGTTGATGAATTTCCGTTGCTGCAGATACGGCAAATAAATTTGGAACACTCAGAACAAGACCTGCAAAGTGGTGAGACAAATAATGGCTGAGCTTACACCAATGGATCGCCTTCAGCCTTGCCTTCTTGACCGCCTCACTGATAATGAACCTGAGGTGAGCAAGGAAAGCCGCGATCAGCGCGTAGTATCGATACGAAGATATAAAAATGCGGTACTTCGCGACCTGGAGATGATCTTGAACTCAAAAAGCCATCCGCTTGGCGATAACATATACGAGTTTAGTGAAGCTGCACAGTCCGTGTTAAACTACGGCATACCCGATGTTTGCGGTGCAACTTTCTCCACAATAAACCCTGCGGAGTATGAAGCGCAAGTTAAACAGGCTGTTTTGTGTTTTGAGCCGCGGATTACTCGTAATCAGTTGTCTATTCGTATAGTAACTCCAGAAGATTCGAGCAACATCCGTGCCATATCGTTCGAAATAGATGGTGAATTGTGGGCACAGCCGTTGCCTGACCATCTTTTTGTTAAGACAGAGGTTGACTTGGAAACCGGCCATCACAAATTGAAGGGCGAGTCAAGTGGATAGGCGTCTGCTGGACCTGTACAATCGCGAGCTTGCACATATGCGGGTAATGGGAGCGGAGTTTGCAAAGGAGTTTCCCAAAATAGCAGGCCGCCTCGGTGGGCTTGATGAGTTTCAGCCTTGTCAGGATCCTTTTGTCGAGCGGTTGCTTGAGGGATTTGCTTTTCTTTCTGCCAGAGTGCAACTCAAACTCCAGGCGGAGTTTCCGAGGTTTACACAGTCTTTGCTCGAAACCATCTATCCGCACTATCTGGCACCGACACCGTCGATGTGTACTGTCAAATTTCAGCCGGATCTGGATGAGAGTGGATTGGCCGAAGGTTTTGTAATTCCTCGCGACTCTTCAGTTTACGGTACTCTTGGCAAAACGGACCAAACAAGAAACGAATACCGAACGGCACATGATGTGACCTTATGGCCGATTAAGGTGCAGGAGGCAAATTACTATACACGCGAGCTGGCTTCGTTTGAAATCCCTAACATATCCGATGTCAAAGCCGGAATTAGAATTCGGATCCAGTCCTTCGCCGGGCTTAACATCGGCGAGCTTAAACTGGATTCCTTGATCTTTCATCTTATGGGTATTGGTGAGATCCCGATGCATTTGTACGAGCAGTTTTTCGCAGATGCCGTAGCGGTTGTGGTCCAGCCGGCAGCCAAGCCCATCAAATGGCAAAAGGTCTTTGATGCTTCTTGTATTCGGCGCGTCGGATTCGACAATAAGCAAAAACTACTGCCTTACGATGCTCGCTCTTTTCAGGGGTATCGTCTTTTACATGAGTACTTCACATTTCCTCAACGATTTATGTTTGTTGAGCTTGCCGGTTTGAATACTGCGATACAACGCTGTGATCAAAATCAATTGGACTTCATCGTCTTATTCCGGGAGTCGAATAAGGAGCTTGAGGGTGCGATCAATGCTGATAATTTTGGCTTGTTCTGCTCGCCGGCGATAAACTTATTTAATAAACGACTGGACCGCATACCCATATCGGACAATTTTTTTGAGTTTCATGTTGTTCCTGACCGAACAAGAGCGCAGGACTTCGAGGTTTACAAGCTGACCAAGGTAATGGGCTATGGGGCTCTGTCTGACCAGGTACAGGAATTTCTTCCTTTTTATCTGGCAAAGGACCTTGGAGAAAGCGGCACAGGCGGCTATTATGTCACGAACCGGGTCCCCAGGCCGAGGTCCCAGGATGCAAGTGTGAAAGGTAGAAGATCGAGAAGTTATTCGGGCAGCGAAGTTTACATATCTCTTGTTGATTCTACTGCCGCACCTTATAGTACCGAGCTGAAACAGTTGGGTGTGGAGGCCCTGTGTACCAACCGCGACCTTCCCCTGCAAATGCCGATTGGACTTGGGAATACCGACTTTACTCTGGAACAAACGGCGCCTTGCACATCGATTCGCTGTCTTGGGGCTCCGACCTTGCCTAAGTCGTCTCACGCGGAAGGGGAGATAGCCTGGCGTATTATTAATCATCTGTCACTGAACTATCTTTCCCTTACCAACACGGATGAGCGTGAAGGTGCTTCGGCACTCCGCGATCTCTTACGGCTATATAGTGACAACGCTGATCTGCAGACTCGCAAACAAATTGACGGCGTTAAATCGATAAACTGTAAACCCATCACCCGAAGAATCACAACATCCGGATCAATCGCATTTGCTCGCGGATTGGAGGTGACAGTAACTTTCGAAGAGGCGGCGTTCGAGGGCAGCGGAGTTTTTCTGCTCGGAGCTGTTCTTGAACAATTTTTCGCCAAATATGTTTCGGTTAATTCTTTTACGGAAACCGTAGTAAAAACACTTGAACGTGGAGAGATTATGCGATGGACCATGAGAGACGGGCTTTGCCCCATTCTTTGATGCAGGCATTAAAGGACAAGCCCTATGGTTTCGATTTTTTCCAGGCGGTGCGTCGGCTCGAGTGCGCCCACCCGGAAATGCCGCGGGTCGGACATTCACAGCGACCTCAGAATGATCCCGTCAGGTTCTGCCAAAATGTCTCTTTGGCCTTCGAACCTTCAGCCATCAAAGCCTTTCAAGAAGCTACGGATGAGCACCCGAGCCGGATGGTCGTTAATTTTTTAGGCCTTCTTGGTACCAACGGGCCTTTGCCTTTGCCTATTACTGAATATGTTTATGATCGATTACATAACCATAAAGACAAAACACTTGCAAGTTTCCTTGATGTTTTCAATCATCGAATGATATCACTTTTCTACCGGGCATGGGCGTGTAACCAGCAAAGTGTCAGCCATGATCGCACGGAAGAGGACCGGTTCGCCATCTACATAGGAAGTTTATTTGGAATAGGAGAAGATTCATTTCGTAACAGAGATGACGTTCCTGACGTAGCAAAACTTCACTATTCCGGTCGTCTTGTTTGCCAGACCAGAAATGCTGAAGGCTTGCGAGAGATTCTACAGGACTATTTTGGGATAGCAGTATGTATAGAACAGTTTATTGGGCAGTGGATTGATATTCCACAAGAGCATTATTGCCGATTGGGAGAATCTGCCGAAAACGCAAAATTAGGCTCTACATTGGTAATAGGGTCTCGTTTTTGGGAGTGCCAGCAAAAGTTCAGGATTAAATTCGGACCCATGCATTTTTCTGAATACCAGCGTATGTTACCGGGAGGCGATAGTATTCGGCGACTTATCGCATGGGTCAAGAATTATGTCGGAGATGAATTGAGCTGGGAGGCTCAGTTGATATTAACTGCCAAAGAGGTTCCAGGCGTTTGTTTGGGAAAAATGGGCCAACTGGGGTGGTCGACATGGCTTAAAAGCAGGGAGTTTGAAAAAGATGCGGATGACCTCGTATTACGGGCTTTCGTTGCATAGCATGTTTCTGAATATATGTTGTTCTCCCGACTACTTATGATTACTATTGACAAAGCGAAATGGTTAGAAAATAATAGTTTGTATTTTTGATGCTACTTTTTTGTTCAAGTGAGGTCTAAAAACAGTGCCTGCGAATAATAAGAAGATGGAAAGTCATGTTCTAAAGACGGTAAATCGACTTCATTTGATTCAAGTGGATTTTGCTGACGAAAGCGAACAAACGCGAATGGATTATCTCTGCGAAGAGATTGAGCGAGCTCTGAAAATAGTATTGCCCGAGGAGAGGAATGAATTCTTACAAAGATTGCAGGAAAGATTTCCAATAGGCAACATTGCAACTCTGCCGATGTTAAAAGAACAGGAGGACAAGACCATTTCTGTAACAGATAAGACTAAGCTTCAGGATGCCGACTTTCTTGTTAATAGCCTTCTGGAAATCTTCCCGAAACTTCCCGCTGAGAAGAAAGAATCTATTACCAGGAGATTGCAGCAGATAGGATCGAGCTCGCAGGTCCGAGTGAATTATTCTGATGAATCAATC
>DAOUVA010000162.1 GCA_030667885.1 Phycisphaerae bacterium | reverse complement strand
GTAGTTTGATTAGGGAATTGGAGATTAACAGATGGGAAAAAGTTCAAAGTTCAAAACGGGGTGAAAATGTGGTTGATTTTTTTGTGATAGTTTTTGGACTGATGCCAACTGAAAAAAATAGGTGACTGCCCCTCCGGGATATCTACCACTCGTAATGTCGTGGCGAAAGAAGCTTTCTTAAGTGACGAATGGTTTTGGGCCGTACCCTTGGTGCGATTCCCAAGAGCCGCTCCGCTTTAAGCTTCTCAGAGAACTCGACGAGCTTGTCCTTTGACGGGAATAATTTTGCGTGGCCGACGATGTTTGCCAGTACGTTCAGGAGAAGCTCATCAAGGAAGACTACGTCCTTCGGCTCGATCTCTCCACGTTGCCCTTGGTGCACGAGTTTGCATCTCTTTTCATAGATCTTGCGAATCCGATCAGGGAAGGCTTGGGCTTTCCAATCGGCGGTCCACCCGAGAAAAGCCTCTACCCGCCGCGGGAGCTCCTTAGACACTTTGTCACCTTGCTGCGTGAGGAGGAGTTCAAGCGCAATCATGTTCCAAAGGAATGCCTGCGGAAGGTCGATACTGGTCTGGCTTTGTCCAATCAGTACAAGTGCATTTTTTAGGTCTCGGCGCCATGATGACTTGGTGTTGGCATTACTACGGAGGATTTCCAGGGCTTTGGTAAAGAAAACTTGTTGGCCAAACTTCCTCCATCGATCATTGAGAGCCAGCTTGCCCAACCGTCCTAGGGCAGCATTGGGCTGAGTCCAACCGTACTTGCTCACGTTCAGGAAGAGCTGGCTTGTAAGCTCGCGCTTAGACACTGAGGTCAAGCTCGGTGTAGCGTTGGATTTGCGTGCCCCGTAGCCGAGCTGGGACGCGGCCAAAATCGCCAGCTCTTCCCGGACAAGCTCGACCACCTTAGAATCAATGGCGGAGAGCTTACCCGTACGGCGAACAACTGCGAGCACCGTGTGCCGCTTGAAGAAATAATCGAGAGCGCCGTCATGGCGCTTGCGGATCTCTGAGAGCACTGGCTTGATGCCGAATCGTCGGCGACGGCGTGGAAGGTGAACAGACGAGACTAGGTGAACATTCCTAATTTGGTACTCGAAATTCGTAGCCTTCGTCAGTTGCACGCCTGACACAGCACCGAGGAAAACCCACGTTCCTCGGCGATTTCGGAGTTGGTCGGTTGACATTGCTGTTTTACCTCGGCCTAATGTTGCGAATCAGGGGCGGCCTTCAGGTCGTCCCTCTAGATTCGCTTGTTATAATTGATTTTTAAGAATGGTTTTTAATGTAATCGTAAGCTACTTGATATACGCTCATCCGCCCGTGACATTTTAAGAATCTGGTATTATTTTCAAGAGCACTTTGATAAAATGCAACGCCTGAAAGAATAATGGACTTCACTTTAATATTACCTTGTGGAGGCTGATCAAGAACTATATGCCATAAACCTCCTCCACTCACACCACCGAAGCTTACCGGAACATCATTGTTGTAATCTGCTGGTATTTCAATATAATCAAAATCTCCAGAAGAATATGTTTTTTCAATGCTTCCGAATAGACAGCTTCCTTCATATTTCATGATTCCATTGAAGCCGCCTATTGACTCTATTTCCTTGGTGTATTCATCTGGATAACCACTCACTGCCCACATTCCCATTTTGTTATCAATGGGATCATTGAAAACTTCATTACGACAATATGAAAGATTATAAAATGTACCATGGGCCTTGATTTGGCCAATATATGGCTGAGGCAACTTAATGAATGCTAAATCGGGGCCATCACAATCATTATCCCCTCTTGCAATCGGCATTTTTATGATATGTGAAATATCTATAGAGTAACGATGCTCTTTGTCGAGATATGGCAGTATAATGCCTAGATGACCTTGGAGTGGAATAGCTTTCAATACGTGCTCAGCCGTTAGAATGCCAAAAATATCGTCGAGTTGCACAAGGGTTCCCGAGCCAATCAGTTGGATAGTGTCTGGCAATTGTTTGTTGCCAATTCTTATTAGACCAACCAAATGATTCAGTATGCTTGTTGTTGTTTCACTGAGGAATTCATTAGGTAAGTCACTTATTCTTTGGCTTTGCATATTGTTCTCCCGCTTGAATTATAACAATGATTATGCAGTCTGTATAAGACGGCAAAAATAGACTGTCTCTTTCTATATAAGAAGCTCCCGCCTCTTCTTATGTTTTCTCGTAAGAGTTTTCATATCAGGTATTTGAAAAACTTTTCCATTACAGACGCTCGGGTTTATACAGACTGTATAAACCTTATCAAAGCCCATCAAGTGGGCTGTGGATACCGCGGCCTCCTTTGCTTAAGAACATGGGTATAGATCATAGAGAGTATTTAGACTCCGTTCCCGTCGGCATCCTGCTTTTAGTAAAAAAATCTTATCGTGTATATAGTGAAGCGTGATGCATCAGTTGAGGCCGGAATAGACGGCATTTTTTTAGAAAGATTCGTAGTTGTGTTTCACGCTTTTTAATTCGTATTGCGTATTAGGGTATTGCGTATTGCGTATAGAAGCAATAATAATATTAAAAAGCAAAAATTAAATGGCACCGTAAGGCGTCCCAAAGCGGACAAAATTACACAACAAAATTCAAAAAGAAAACCGCATGGGCTGAAGCCCATTCTACAAAGCGTATTTTTACATATTATGCAGGATTATTGGTAGTTTGGGTGTATAAAAACGCTTGACAAGTGGGGAGGAATGGCTATAATAGTTGGGACAATTGAGTTCAAACTACGTTTGGGCGAGGAGTAGGTGCTAACTCCATGAATAATATTAGCATTTATAAATTACACACCAATCAGTAGGAGAAGACCCATTATGAGTGAAAATATTGAAACAAACACGTCACGTCGAGAGTTTTTGAAGACCAGCGGCAAGATCGCGGCGGCATCTGCTCTTGGGGCAGGGATCGTTCCGAAAATCTATGCAGCCGGCAGCGATACAATCAATATAGCTTTGATTGGCTGCGGCGGCCGGGGAACCGGTGCGGCATCGAATGCCTTGTCTGTTAAGAATGGCCGTATCAGGCTGGTTGCAATGGCAGATGTCTTTCAGCGCAAGCTTGATAACAGCTACAAGAATCTTCAGAAAAGACATGCCAATCAGATGGATGTGCCGAAGGATCGCCAGTTTCTTGGCTTCGATGGTTACAAAAAGGCGATGGATTGTCTTAATGCAGGTGATGTGGCAATCTTTACGACGCCTCCGGCGTTCCGCTGGGTGCATTTTGCGTATGCCATCCGGAAGGGCCTTAACGTTTTCATGGAAAAGCCTGTTACAGTTGACGGCCCGACTACGCGCAGAATGCTGAAACTTGCCGAACAGTCGGAAAAGGAAAACCTAAAAGTGGGTGTTGGCCTTATGATCCGTCATTGCAGGGGCCGACAGGAGTTGAAACGCCGCATCGACGACGGTGAAATCGGCAATATCATTGCCATGCACGCTTACCGCATGGCCGGACGCGCAAGCACTGCCGGACCAAAACCCGATGGAATTAGCGAGGCGATGTACCAGATATCGCGGTTCCACGCTTTCCTGTGGGCCAGCGGCGGTATGTACAGCGACTATTACATTCACCAAATCGACGAATGTTCAATGATGAAAGGCGCCTGGCCGGTCGAGGCCCAGGCCAGTGGCGGACGCCACACCCGAGGCAATACCCTTGACCAGAACCTCGATACTTACTCGGTTGAATATACCTATCCGGACGGCACGAAGCTGTTTTATTACGGCCGGGCCATGGATGGTTGTAAAGGTGCTTTCTCCAGCTATGCGCTCGGTACTACAGGCACAGCGGTCATCTCGACGAACAGCCATCATCCGGGTAAGGTCCGGACCTACAAAGGCCATAACATGAATAGAGAGAGCCTAATATGGCGAGTTCCGCAGCCCGAGCCGAGTCCGTATCAACTCGAATGGGACGACCTTATTGAGGCTATTCGTGAAGACAAGCCTTTCAACGAAGCCAAACGCGGCGCTTTGGGAAGTATGGTTACATCTATGGGTCGTATGGCTGCTCATACGGGCCAGGTTGTTACCTTCGACGATATGCTTAACTGCAAGCACGAGTTTGCTCCCGATGTGGACAAGATGGAAATGGATTCGGTGGGGCCGGTACGGCTTAATGCCGACGGCAAATATCCCCAGCCGCAGCCGGGTATCCTCAAAGACAGAGAATACTAAGATTTAGTTTAGGAAAGAATTACGATGCATGATTTTCCGCTGGTTCCGGTTTTGCCGGGACCAGCGGTTGGTTCTTCTAAGAATTGCAGCTTTATAAGCGATATTAGTCTAAAAAAGCAAAAAGCAAAAGGAGGCATTATGGCACATGCGAATGAGTCAGGCAAAGAAGCCGGAACAACGCGGCGGGAGTTTTTGAAAGCTTCGACAGTTGCGGCTTCGGCTGCTGTAACGGGCACGCTGGGTATTAGTAACAGCGTATATGCCGGGGGCAGTGATATTCTTCGTGTGGGTATGATCGGCTGCGGCGGACGAAATACCGGCGCTGCGGCTCAGGCGCTTACGGCGGACCCCGGCGCGAGGCTGGTCGCGATGTGTGATATCTTCATGGATCGGGTCAAAAATAAACGCAGGCTTTTGAAAGAACAGAAAGGCAATCAGGTTATCGTTGACGATGATCACTGTTTTGCCGGCTTCGATAGTTATAAGCATGTGATTGAATCGTCTGATGTGGTTGTAATTGCCAATGCGGCCAAGTTTCATCCGCTTCATGCCATGACCGCTATTAGGGCTGGTAAGCATGTTTTTGTGGAGAAGCCTCACGGCATCGACCCTGCGGGGATTAAGCTCCTGCAGCGGGCGGCCAGACGAGCAAAGCGCAACGGATTGTGTCTGGTTTCCGGTTTGCACAGCCGGTATCACACAGGGTATGCTGAAACCGTAAAACGAATACAAGACGGGGCCATCGGCGATGTAATCGCTATCGAGGAGAACTTTCTCCGGGCCCCATACGTTATCATAGAGCGCCAAGAGGGTCTTTCGGAGCTTGAGTGGCAATGCAGCACTCAATATCATTTCCGCTGGCTTTCCGGGGATGATGTACCCCAGTCGCTGGTGCACAACCTTGACCGTTCAAGTTGGGTAATGCACAATGAGGTCCCCATTAAATGCCACGGTTTGGGTGGGCGTTCTTCGATGACCGAGCCTATCTATGGCGATGTTTTCGATCACCATTCGGTGATTTACGAATATGAAAACGGGGTGCGTATATATGCATTCTGTCGGACGACAAATGGATGTTATAACGATTCTTCCAGCGTTGTGCTCGGCAGTAAAGGCAAGGCCTCTATTACAGGGTGCCGAATCTGGGGTGAAACAGACTGGCGGTGGAAGGAAAGGTGCGATCCCTATCAGATAGAACACGATGTACTCTTTAAGGCGATTCGCTCGGGTAATCCGGTGAATAACGGCGACTACATGACTCGCAGCACAATGGTCGGCATTATGGGACAGATATCCTGTTATACCGGTAAGGAGGTTACCTGGGAGCAAATTAATAAATCTGATTTCTATTATCCACCAAAGCCTGAGGATTGCCACGATGGTATGGAGGCGCCGTCTAAGGCGGGTGCTCATGGCAGCTACCCCGTGCCAAAACCAGGTTTTACAAAAATGATTTGAGTTCGAAGGTATTCACCACAGAAAAAAATAAAATAAATATAGTTTTTGTGTATCATAAAAAGTCGTGAACAACGTCTTTTCTACAGATGGCTGGATACACTTTTTTAGTGAAAAGTTTTTAGGAGACAGAATATGAGTATTAGTCGTATATTGATGTATGTTATCGCCGTGGCGGCCTATTTTGTCGGCACGATGCCTATAAATAGCATGGCAGCGGAAAATAAGCCCCCGAAGAAATATACGGAGACTGTTACTGCAAAAGACGGCGAAAAGATTTCTTTTGAAATGGTTCTTATTCCCGGCGGCAGTTTTCTAATGGGCAGCCCGGTCGGTGAGGCTGGTCGTCTGGAACATGAAGGTCCTCAGCACAAGGTTCGTCTCGATCCCTTCTATCTTTGCCCAAAAGAGACCACCATTAAACTATTTATGGCTTTCTATCGCGAAACAGTCACAGCGAAGAGAGACTTCTTTGCGGTCGAGGAAGCTAAAAAGGACAAGAAACAAAGCAAGGACGATGTTGACGTGATAACCGGCCCTACTCCAGTCTATGGTGATATGACGATGGGTTACGAAGACACTCATCCGGCCATCGGGATAACGTGGCACAACGCCGTAACATTTTGCAGGTGGCTTTCGAAAAAAACCGGGAAAATATATCATTTACCTACCGAGGCCGAATGGGAATATGCCTGTCGTGCGGGCACCACGAGTGCATTTAGCTTTGGTGATGATCCAAAAAAGCTTGGGGATTTTGTGTGGTACGAGGATACCGCCGACAGCGAAACCAATCCTGGGGGTAAGAAAAAACCTAATGCCTGGGGTATGTATGATATGTTAGGCAATGTTAGTGAGTGGGTTTACGATTTCTACAGTCCTACCGCTTACAAAGAAGCTGCTAAAAAGAACCCGACGGTCAATCCGAAGGGCCCTAAGCCCGGCGAGTTACATGTAGCTCGTGGTGGTGACTATAGCTGCTCCGCAGATAAACTTCGTTGTGCGGCCAGAACCTTCGAGCAGGAATGGTGGCGCTCCGGAGACCCACAGATACCGAAGAGCATCTGGTGGCTTCCGGAAATGGACTTTATAGGCTTCCGAGTGGCTTGTTCTATAGAAACGGACAGCCAAAAATCCAAGAAATAAACACACTTTCTTATCTGTTATCGTTTCGGGTTGCAACAATATCCGCCTGGCTTAAGAGCCTGTGACAAAGAGAGTTATGTTACAGTTAGCCGGCGGATAATAGCCGGGCATTTTAGATGTGGAAGTTTAATAGCTTCGTTATCGATGTGCGGATAGCTGCTGGCCCTGGATATTATCAGCCGGCTTTTTCGCCTTTATGATATGTTCAATGATATCTCTGCGGCTTATAATTCCGACTAACTTTCCTTCTGATGTAATTGGTATTCTTCTGAAGATTTGCTTGGCCAAAAGATTACAGACGTCCAACATACTTTCGTTCTCATCAAAGAAAATCGCAGGTTGAGTCATAAAATCATTAACTGTTTGATCTTCCAGGTCATCCTGCTTATGGAAGAAATGAAGCACATCTTTTTCTGAAATCATACCTACCAGAGTCATATCGTCATCGACCACGGGTATGCCCGTAATCCTGTATTTTACCATAAGCTCCAGGGTTTGATAGATTGGAGTGTGTTTTCTTACCGTAATTACATCCTTGTTCATCATGTCTTTTGCTCTAAGCATGCAAATCTCCTATTAAAATTCCATTTCCCGGGACAACTATCTAAGATATATCTATAGAGAGGCGTATTTCGAGATGCCTTTGTTGATTGTTTTTTAATATTTTTGGAAATAATTCCAAAATTTCGTGAAAAAACTTGAGTTGAGTTTTCTGATCTTGCACACACTGGCAGGGAACCGGCTTCAGCGACAAAAACTGTTGCGAAGGAACTGACCTCGATGCCGATGGCAATATTGGCATCAATGATTTAGCACTTTTTGTCGATTATAGTCTTGAAAAGAGCGAATAGCAGCAGTTATCCGGCTGCTTGGTACCGGCCTTCACGTCCCATAAATCACATTCTTTCCTAAGTAGCAGGAAATGTATATTTCAGAGCAGCGTGCACAATTTTTGTTCTAAATATTACCTCCTTAGTAAGTTTTTCAGAACCTTTCAAAAAAAACAATCAATATTTCCTGATTGAGAACCGCCTTCATATACAAATAGACAACTCCAGCTGGTCTGGAAACATTTTGGTTGTTAAGTCATCCTTTTTGTTAGTCGAAAGTTTATTAAGTGAAGGAGGTAGTCATGAAAACGAAACATTTAGTATCCGCGCTTTTGTTGTCACTATGTATCAGTTGTATTGCATTTGCAGACAGGCAATTGGACAGAGGTGAGATTTTGCAAATCTTCGAAAAGCTAACAAGCCAGCCGAGAAATACCTGGATATCGGCGGGGACAATCGAGGCAAAACACGAAGAATACAGGGCACCGAAAATAAGCGACACAGCCGAGATTAGCCGTCAAATCACCGATGAGCTTACAGAGTATCAAGAAAATTCAAACAAACGTGAATTAACCCAGGAATTGCAAAAAATGAGGCTTGATGCCATTCCATTCAATGTGCGTTCCAGGCTGTCCAACGTATATACAATGAATTCGAATGTGGAAGTAAGGTTTGATGGTGACAGGTTCTACTGGGAAATCAACGTAAGCTCACGAACGGACTCGGTAAGGCCGGACGCAAGCTTAGCGGGTAATTTCATGACCGATCAGTTTGATTTAGACTGGAACACAAGTCGTATATCCGCATGGGACGGT
>DAOUVA010000389.1 GCA_030667885.1 Phycisphaerae bacterium | reverse complement strand
TTCTTTGATGGTCAGTTTACCTACGGTGAGTTTATTGGTATTATAGTTGATATTCAAAGCACTAATGCCCGCGACACAGCATTTACCCATACCGCGTGCAACGACCGCCGCATGACTTGTCATGCCGCCGAAAGCCGTCAGAATACCTTCGGCCGCGTCCATTCCGCCGATGTCTTCCGGGCTGGTTTCTTTCCGGACGAGAATGACCTTCTTGCCCTTGTCTCTCCATTCCTCGGCGGTGTCGGCGGTAAATACAACCTGCCCGACCGCCGCCCCGGGCGATGCCGGAAGACCCCTTGCGATTACATTGCGCTTGGCCTTCGGGTCGAAGTGCGGATGCAGCAGCCGATCCAATTGCTCCGGCTCGACACGGTTAACCGCCATTTTTTTCGATATGAGTTTTTCGTCAACCATATCGACGGCTGTCTTGATCGCGGCCTCGGCAGTCCGCTTGCCCGTTCGCGTCTGAAGAATATAAAGCTTTTTGTTCTGGATGGTGAACTCCATATCCTGCATATCTTTATAATGCTTCTCCAGCCGGCTCATAAGCGCCGTAAGCTGCTTGTAAGCCTTCGGCAGCTTCTTGTTCAATTTTGTTAATTCCATCGGCGTCCTTAGCCCGGCCACGACGTCCTCGCCCTGGGCGTTCATCAAAAACTCACCGTAGAATTCCTTCTTGCCCGTACTCGGATTACGCGTAAAGCAAACGCCCGTCCCGCAGTCGTCACCCATATTGCCGAACACCATCGCCTGAACATTCACCGCCGTACCTAACAAGCCGGTAATATTATTAAGCTCCCGATACCTAATCGCTCTTGGTATCATCCACGAACCGAACACTGCGTCGATGGCATGTCTCAACTGAACTTTCCCGTCCTGTGGGAACATTTCGCCGACGTGTTTTGTATAGACACTCTTATATTTATCGACGACTTCCTTCAATTGCTCCGCACTCAGCTCGTTATCGAGTTCGACCCTGGCCTTCTTTTTCGCTGCGTCAAGTACCTCTTCGAAGTGCTCATGCTCACAACCCATAACAACATCGCCGAACATATCGATAAACCGGCGATAAATATCATATGCGAATCGCGGGTTCTTGGTCTTTTTAATAATGCCTTCGATAACTTCGTCGTTCAGCCCTAAATTAAGCACGGTGTCCATCATGCCTGGCATCGATACGGCCGCTCCGCTTCGGACGCTGACAAGCAGCGGATTTTGGGGGTCGCTGAGTTTGGCGTTCATTGCCTTTTCGAGCTTGGCAAGGTTATTATCGACTTCCGCCTGAAGTCCGGCCGGCCATTTGCCCCCGGATTTATAATATTCGCTGCAAACCTTCGTACCGATGGTAAAGCCGGGCGGAACCGGTACTCCTATTTTTGTCATCTCGGCGAGATTGGCGCCCTTGCCGCCCAAGAGTTCCTTCATCTTGGTATTGCCGTCGGCCTTGCCGCCGCCGAAAAAATACACCCTTTTTTCTGCCATTTTTAATTTCTCCTTCTAACTACAATTTCGCATTAAAATAATCCCCTAATACCGGGATTATATCCAATATTTCTGCACGTCCGCCCGGCGACTTCCCAGGGCGGGCAGTAAGCATTTAACAAAGCAGCAACTTCACAGGGAAAAATAAGATGAATTAATATATTATCTTAAGCCGATTATGTCAACCCCATTAGATATTTCTTTCATATATACAAATTAAATCCGGCCGCTCTGTTTACCTCCTGTACCTACGAAATCGCAGGAGATGGCGGACGGACGAGGGGCGAAAGACGTCGGGGCAATGGGTGATGAGTAAAAGTGTTAATGTATGTGACCTGATGCCAGATGTGTTAGATGTATTACATTAAAACTCCATTTTGGGTGTATGATAAATTGGGCGATATCTCCAGAGGATTTTTTCGAGAGAAACGTTCAAAGACGGGCATTGACGTAAGCGGGCGGGGATGATATAATTGGTTTTTTGGGTGGGGGGGAAGGATTATGGTGAGAGTAGCTCAGATGGTTAGAGCACTGGATTGTGGATCCAGGGGTCGGGGGTTCGAGTCCCCTCTTTCACCCTTTTTTACGAGCGCGATTTTGGTCAAGCGCTTGGAGCTATCGAAGTTATGAGGAGAGTTTGGCTGGAGTAACGGGTGGAAAGTAGTTTTCATTTCAGGACATCAATAAGAATAAGCAAATTATGGAAAGGAAAGCAAAAATGATGAAAAGCAAGTCTAAATCAAACCTGGTGTTAAGTACTCTTTTACTTATGACTATTTTAGTATGTCTTGGGTACGGGGCAACGAGTGTAGAGGGGCGGGAATTGAACAAGCCGCCAAAGGGATTTGTTGCTCTGTTTAACGGTAAGGACCTTACGGGATGGAAGGGGCTGGTCGGCAGTCCTAAAAGCCGCCGTGAAATGAGCAAGGAAAAATTAGCCGAGGCACAGGCCAAAGCGGACGAGGACATGCGGGTGAACTGGAAAGTGGTCGATGGCGCGCTTTTCTTTAACGGGAAAGGTCACAGCCTTTGCACGGCGAGAGACTATAGCGATTTCGAGATGCTTGTCGATTGGAAGATAGAAAAGGGCGGTGACAGCGGTATATATCTTCGCGGTTCGCCACAGATTCAGATATGGGACACGTCGCTCAGAAAAGTCGGCGCACAAGTCGGTTCGGGCGGATTGTATAATAACCAGAAGGGCCCGAGCAAGCCGGACAGGGTCGCGGACAGGCCGGTCGGACAGTGGAACACGTTCAGGATTGTTATGAGAGGGGAAAAGGTAACGGTGTATCTGAACGGTGTGAAGGTGGTCAATAACGTGGTGATGGAGAATTACTGGGAGCGGAACAAGCCGATTTATCCGAGCGAGCAGATAGAGCTTCAATCACACGGCAGCCGGCTTTATTTCAGGAACGTTTTTATTCGTGAGATTACGAACGAACTCAATGAGCAGGAAGAGGCTGACGGCTTTGATCTGCTCTTTAACGGTGCGGACCTGGCAGGCTGGCAGGGCAACACAAAGGGTTATGTCGTTAAGGACGGTATGATTGTTGTTGAGCCGGAGCTTGGTGGTGGTAATCTTTATACGGCTAAAGAGTACGGCGATTTTATTATGCGGTTCGAGTTTAAGTTGACTCCCGGGGCGAACAACGGCCTTGGGATTCGCACGCCTTTGAATGTTAATGCGGCGTATGAGTGAATGGAATTGCAGATACTTGATAATACCGCGGCTAAGTATAATAACCTTAAGCCTTATCAGTTTCACGGATCGATTTACGGTGTTGTTCCGGCGAAGGTCGGATTTCTCAAGCCTGTGGGCGACTGGAACTACGAAGAAGTCATCGCCAAAGGCAATCAGATAACGGTCAAGCTTAACGGTACGACTATTGTCGATGCGGACATCAAGAAAGCAAGCACGCCTAAGGCTATGGATGGAAACGAACATCCGGGTCTGAAGCGGGACAAGGGTTTTATCGCTTTTTGCGGACACGGCGACAAGCTGGCATTTCGTAATTTGAGAATAAAAACTCTTAAATAGTTTTCAGAGAAACAGGCAAAGCGCAAAGGAAAGACGCAATGAAAAGCAGACGAAGCAAACGGGCAGTAACTGTAAGCCGCAGGGAGTTTTTGAAGAGTTCGGCGGCTGTCGCGGGGGCAGCCATAGCGTGGCCGGCAATCGTTCCTTCTTCGGTGTTCGGAGCAGGTGCGCCGAGCAACCGCATCACGATGGGTTGTATTGGTCTGGGAGGCCAGGGCACGGGAAATATGAAGGGATTCAGAGGCAAGTCAAACTGCGAAGTAGTGGCGGTTTGTGATGCTGACGCCGGACACCTTGAAAAGGCGCTTCAGATAGCTGGTCTTAATGCAAACTCCGCTTACACAGACTTTCGTGAAGTATTGGCCCGTGATGATATCGACGCGGTATCAGTCGCAACACCAGACCATTGGCACATGCCGATTTCGGTTGCGGCGGTTCGTAGCGGTAAGGACGTATATTGTGAAAAGCCGCTGACTTTAACCATAGGTGGGGGACGTGTTCTTGCAGATGAGGCAAAGCGATACGGTCGTGTTGTGCAGACGGGCTCTCAGCAGCGTTCGGGCAATGAGTTTCGATTCGCGTGCGAGCTGGTGCGCAACAGCCGGATCGGTAAGCTGCACACTATGAGGGTCGGGATTCACGGCAATAACCGTAAATGCCCGCCGACATGGGAGGCCGAGCCGGTGCCGGATGGGTTCAACTATGATATGTGGCTTGGGCCTGCGCCGTGGGAGCCTTATACTACGCAGCGATGTCACTATCAGTTCCGATTTAATTTAGATTATTCCGGCGGCCAGATGACCAACTGGGGCGCTCATTACCTCGATATTGCGCAGTGGGGAAATGCGGCGGACGATACCGGGCCGGTCGAGATTGTCGGCAGCGGTGATTTTCCCAAAACGGGATTGTTTACGACCGCTCAAAACGAGAATATCGAGTACACATACGCGAACGGCGTTAAATTGTTTCTTAAAAGCGGCAGCAGGCATACTCGTTTCGAAGGAACGGAAGGCTGGGTTGATGTAAAGCGCGGCAAGATAGACGCCGAGCCGAAATCGCTTCTGACGAGCGTAATCGGGCCGGATGAGATTCACCTGTACGAGAGCAGAGACCACAAGCAGAACTTCCTGGATTGTATTAAGAGCCGCAAGGACACAATCTGCACGGCGGAGATCGGCCACCGCTCGGCCAGTGTTTGTCACCTGGGGAATATTGCGATGCAGTTGGGGCGAAAACTGAAATGGGACCCGAAGGCCGAGCAGTTTATCAATGATTCGGCAGCGAACAATATGCTTACGCGGGCTATGCGGGCACCGTGG
>DAOUVA010000298.1 GCA_030667885.1 Phycisphaerae bacterium | reverse complement strand
GACTGGGAAAGAATAGTCTATGAAAACGGCTTTGTAGCTTATTTCAAGCCATGATTCAAAAAAAATAATGCAGATTCATAGCAAGGTGAGAACATAAAATGAGCAAAAGAAAAATAGTAACACAAGTTGGCTCCCTGCCATACGATGATGTTGACAAGGCTGTAGAATACAGCCTCCGACATGATATACCATTTCTGCCGGAACTTCCCAAACTGGGTGATGCCATGCTGGAGTACATTGAAAAGCCCGGTAATTTGAGCTGTCTCGAAACCTTCAAGAAAATGGTGCAGGGTTATGAGACAGTCAAAATACAATGTGTAGGTCCGGCGACTCTTATTCTCAGCGGATATGACCAGGATGAAGCCATCTCAAGGGCCTGCCAACACATTGATGCAGTCACCAACGGCCTGAATGCAGGAGAAGTAATTCTTTTTCTGGATGAGCCTGCCCTGGGGCAGGTGGGATTCGATTACCAGCAGTTATGGTCAGCGCTTTTCGAGAGCTTCGACGTTACACCGGGCGTACATGTTTGCGGAAATATGAACTGGGACGAATTATTCCGTTCTGAAATTGAAATTATCAGCTTCGATGCCTCACAATATGATATTACTAAATATCCGGGATATCGGAACAACAAAAATATCGCCTGGGGAATGAAAACAAAAGAGGATGTCAAAGATTTCCAGGAAGGTGATTTATTGACCTTACCTTGTGGTATGGGGCCGAAGTTCTATAGCATTGATGATTGTGATGTTAATCTTAACAACTTGTTAGAGATTTCCACTGGTTTTGGACCTGAAAACGAGACAAATATTGGTATACAACAATAGCAAGGGGCGCTATCTGCTATCTACTCTTCATCAATAATTGCCTTTGCGATGTCGTTGATTACTCCACGGGTTTTGCCGTTGGTATTGTTGGTGAGAATGGAGAATATATAGTCGCCCTGTTCGGTGCTGCATACCCCCGAAAACGATTTGACGCTATTTATATATCCGGTCTTGCCTGATATTTTACCTTTGTACTTTTGCTCTTTGAAATATTTGGCAATTGTCCCATCTACACCCCCTACCGCAAGTGAAGCCTTATACAACTCCCAATTGTCGCTATGATACACATCCAACAACACCTTCGTAATTGCATAAGAGCTAAGCTCATTTTTTCTGCTCAGGCCGCTTGCATCATCGATATAAAACTGGCTTTTATCGATACCAAGTCCAATGAGAAATTCAGAAACCAATTCCCTGCCTCGGTCCCAGCTACCGTGCTTTCCATCAGGATTATTATTGGCGGCGATTGTCTTGAACAACGATTCGGCTGCCAATCCGAGACTGTTCTTGTTACAACGTGCCAAACAATCTTTTAGCGAAGTTGAATATTGGCTGAGCAGCCTGAAATTGCTGTGAGCGTCAAGTGTTTTTTCTATGAGATGACCATTTGTTTTTATTCCCGCTTTAGTAAGATTCTCGTACAGCAGAAACCCAAAAAATGCGGCAGGTCTTTCAATTGCAACGTCAAACGGTCCGACTCTATCCCGGCATTTGCCAAAAACGACAATCTTATTAGGCTCTTTATTCCGATAAGTACCTACAGCACTTGTACCTTTAGAAATCGGCTTAACTTTATTGTCGAACTTTACAAAAGAAGTCTGAGGATCAAGGAAAACCGCTACTTTGGCGCCGGTTTTCTTTGTGCTTATCGCTATACAATTATCATTGAAATTCAAGCCGCTTACTTCACAGGCATACCACTTATTCAGTTCACTTTTTGACCAGCTCGGATGGACGCGCTGGTCATCAAATACACTACTATCAACAATAATGTCTTCAATTGATTGTATGTTATTTCGTTTTAACGTCTGCGATATGTCTTTGAAGAGCCAGCCTTTTTCCCGCCCATATTTAGCATCTGTTTTTTCATCCCCCAACAGTGGATCTCCGCTTCCTATTACTACAAGGGTATTATCACAAAGACCGACCTTTGTTTTGTATTCATAATCAGGCCCCAGATATTTCAGTGCCGCTGCAGAAGTAATTATTTTCATGTTCGAAGCCGGTATCATCAACTCCCGCGCATTATGTTCATATACGGTGATATCCGAATCGGCCTTTATGATATGAATGGAAAATCTAACTTTCTGCTGTAAAGAACGGCTGATAACAGCATTAATTCGCTCCGCCAAATCAGCTTTAGCAAAGCTGCCAATACAGATGCTGAATAAAACTGCAACCAATATTTTTTTCATCTTAAACTTCATAAGGCGGTACATTATTCCATAACAGAAGCGACATATCAATATTTTTTTTCCGCAGGCTCAAGATAGATTTAGGTTATGTTTTAATAATAATTATATCGAAGGTTTAAGTTTAGCCGCCGAAGGTATATACTTTAGTCTTAATTTGCTTGAAACATACAGTAGCTGGTTGTAGAATTAAGCGTATATTTTGAAAATTATTTCAATTTGTAAATGATGCTGGATTTTTTATTACATCCCAAGTCTATAGCAGTAATTGGTGCTTCTCGGACACCCGGTAAGGTGGGTTATGAGATATTGTCCAATCTGTTAGATGGCGGTTTTGCCGGACAAATCATACCGGTCAATCCTTCGGCTGACGAAATTCTGGGACTGAACTGTCTGCATGATTTGAATATATACACAGGCACTATTGACTTAGCAGTTATCGCCGTACCTACAGCATCTGTTCTGGAAGCTGTAGAAAGTTCTATAAAAGCAGAAGCAAAAGCGATAGCGGTCATCACCGCAGGCTTTAGAGAAACCGGCCCGGCAGGAACTAAATTGCAATCCGAGATCACACAACTTTGTTCGAAAGCCGGTGTTCGTTTGTTAGGACCCAATTGCCTGGGCCTGATTAATACAGAGCACCGGATGAATGCCTCGTTTTCAAAACGTATGCCAAAGGCTGGTGGTATATCAGTCCTGTCTCAATCGGGAGCGCTTTGTACGGCAATGTTGGATTGGGCTTTGGCTCGCGGACTCGGTTTAGCAAAAGTTGTAAGCATAGGTAACAAGGCCGACCTGAATGAGACTGACTTCTTAGCAGCATTTACAGTCGATGAACAGACAAAAGTTATCGTTGGCTACCTTGAAAGTATCACATCCGGAGACAAGTTCATTAAAACAGCAAGATTAGCGGCTTCGACTAAGCCTTTAGTTCTGTTAAGGGCTGGAGTGACAAAGGCTGGAATGAAGGCTGCATCGGCACATACCGGCGGCCTGGCTGGGGATGATATCGCCTATGCAGCCGCATTTAAGCGGGCCGGTGTGATACGAGCAGAAACTTTTGACGCACTTTTCGACTACGCTGCGGCGCTCTCTATGCAGCCTTTGCCAAAAGGCAACCGTGTTGCAATCATCACCAATGCAGGCGGACCGGCGGTAATGGCTGCTGACGCAATTGAGCAATCCGGGATGAAGTTAGCCGCTCTCAATGGCTATAATGCCGGTAATCTTAAGAAGGCACTACCACCGGCAGCTATAATCAGCAATCCAATTGATGTCCTGGGCGACGCCGGTCCGAAGCGGTATACCACTGCAGTTAGGGCCGCACTACAAGATGACGCTGTCGATGCTGTAATCGTGATTCTCACGCCACACGCAATGACAAAACCAGCCGAAACGGTACGTGCTATTGCCGCAAGTGGTTCTGATGACAAACCGATACTTGCAGTTATCCTGGGTAGTGCCGATGCAATGCCCGAACGCAAGGAATTAGCCGATTGCAATCTTCCCGATTACTCCTCACCGGAACGGGCCGTTGCAGCACTAAGGGCCATGTATGAATATGGCCTCTGGCGTAACCATCCGACACGTGTCGTTACACGCTTTCCTGTTAACCGGCGCAGAGTAGAACGTATCATCTCACGACATTTAAAAACAAATCACATCCAGATGGGTGAGGTTGAAACCAAGGAAATCCTGCGAGCTTACGACTTTAATGTCCCGGACGGCCATGTTGCCAATTCACCCGAAGAGGCGGTGGAAATAGCTGAAAGAATTGGATTTCCCGTAGCTATGAAGATTGTTTCTCCTGATATTGTCCATAAGTCTGATGTTGGGGGTATCAAACTTAATATCTCCAGCCCCGATCAGGTTCGCGATACCTTTGATCTGTTAACGCTGCGGGTTAGCCGGAGGGCACCTGAAGCCAGATTAAACGGCGTTTATGTAGAGAAAATGTGCATCCGTGGGCTGGAAGTAATTCTCGGTATGACATCCGACTCGCAATTTGGACCTATGCTTATGTTCGGCCTGGGCGGCACTTTTGTCGATGTACTTAAGGATGTTTCGTGTTATCTGGCCCCTATCACTGCCGATGAAGCGATGGAAATGCTGATGGAGACCCGGTCATACGCCTTGCTCAAAGGCGTCCGCGGCCAGGCCGACGTAGATTTGTCCGAAATCACAGGCGGTCTGCAAAGAATAAGTCAACTGGCTACCGACTTTCCTCAGATTGAAGAACTGAATATAAATCCATTCTTTGTCGGAAATGTCGGCACTAAAGCGATGGTAGTAGATGCGCGGATATCCCTCCGCCGGGATCCCAAAACACAAGAGGAAGCATTTGGTGACTCTACTTAATACGGGTAGCAAATAAATGGCCGAACAGAACCCTGACTACAATAAAAAAACGTCCACAAGTTGGCAGGAAAATTACAGCAGCATGATTGCATCGGCCGCCGAGGCAATTGCCCGCATACGTCCCGGACAAAGAGTGTTTATTGGAACTGGTTGCGCTCAACCTCAGGAATTGATTCAGGCATTAATCAATCGCGCCGCCGAATTAGAGGTTATAGACATTATACATTTGCTAACCCTTGGTGAGCCCTCTTACAGACATAAAGAATTGGCTAAACATTTTCATATCAATAGCTTTTTCATATGGGATACTATTAATGAATCGCAGGAATTAGGGGATTTCACACCGATATTTCTCTCCGATATTCCACGCATGTTCAGCTCAGGGGAACTACCCATTGATGTAGCCTTGATACAGGTTACTCCACCGAATGAAAAGGGAATGTGCTCACTGGGGATTTCTGTTGATATCACCAAGAGCGCTGCTGAGAACGCAGGCTTTGTCATCGCCCAGGTAAACCCAAATATGCCCTGGACAATGGGAGACAATCTGCTGTATGTCCATGATATCGACATCCTCGTACCGAGTGAGAGTCCTATTCTCGAAGTGACGCTGCCCGAACCAACCGAGACATCCCGGCGGATCGCCGAGTATGTCGCAGCTCTGATTCCGGACGGCTCCACCGTAGAATTAGGAATAAGGCCCATTCCGCTGGCAATCGCTGAGTTTCTAAAAAACAAACGCGATCTCGGAATTCATACAGAAATATTTTCCGACGCTATCATTGATCTGGTTAAATCCGGAGTAATAACAGGAGCGAGAAAAAATATCGACCGCGGCAAGATAGTCGCAAGTTTGTGCATGGGCACACGTAAGCTTTACGATTATATCGACGGCAATCCTGCTTTCTCTTTCCGTCCCGCTGAATATGTCAGTGACCCGTTCCTGATACGCCTGCAGCATAACATGGTAGCCATCAGTGTTGCACAAGAGGTTGATTTAACAGGACAGGTCTGTGCCCACTCACTGGAAACCGGATTTTCCGGCCTGGGCAGTCATATGGACTTTACTCACGGGACTTCCAGGGCGTCCGGAGGTAAGTCAATAGTTGTCTTGGAATCCACTCGGAACCACGGCGAAATCTCACGGATTATTGCCCACCTTAGTCACCACGCCAGCGTTGCCGCTACATGCTGCGAGGTCCATTACGTAGCTACTGAATACGGTGTTGCATATCTTTACGGTAAAAGTCTGCGGCAGCGTGCTTTGGCGCTTATCAGTATCGCACATCCAAAATTCCGAGCCGAATTACTCAAAGAAGCAATCAATGATACTTATATTAGTGCTGATTTGGCTGCATTCGAAGGAAAAACACTCGTCAGCCCTCAGGAATTGAAAACTTTGATGGTGCTGGAAGATGGAACACAGATAAACTTTCG
>DAOUVA010000269.1 GCA_030667885.1 Phycisphaerae bacterium | reverse complement strand
CCCGAGGGCCCCGGATGGGGCGTGACGATAAATACAAAATGGCACGAAAAGGCTAAACGCCAAATAACCAAGGCAGAATGACACATATTTCCTGTTGTAATTGACCTTGCAGATACTTAGGGTATAACAGGTCGGCTTTTAGGATGTAGTTTTACGTTCTTGCAAATGAGGAAAGAACAATATAACTCGGTTGATATTGACAAATGGCTAAGGTTAGTCAGGGCCGAAAATGTCGGCCCGGTCACCTTTGCCAGGCTTATCGAACAGTTCGGCTCGGTAGACCGCGTACTTGGGGCTTCAGCAAGCGAAATGGTGAAAGTCGAAGGCATAGGATTTAAAACCGCCGAGCAAATTGCCTCCACACGTGATAAATTCGATGCCGCCGCCGAACTGGAGCGGGCCCAAAAACTCGGCGTCTGGATAATAAATCTCGAGGACAGTAGATACCCCACACTGCTAAAACAGATTTACGACCCGCCACCTGTCCTGTACATAAAAGGAACACTCACTAACTCTGACAACCTCGGAATTGCGATAGTCGGTTCCCGCCGCTGCAGTCTGTACGGCCAGGAGCAGGCCGGGCGATTTGCTCATCTTTTAAGTGCCGCCGGGTTTACTATATATTCCGGAATGGCACGAGGAATAGACACCGCCGCTCACAAAGGCGCACTGGCTGCTGATGGAAGAACTATCGCTGTAGAAGGGTGCGGACTTGCCAACATCTTCCCGCCCGAAAACAAAGAGCTCTTTTCGCTTATAACACAATCCGGCGCATGCATCAGCGAGCTGCCTTTAAATTACGAGCCGCTGGCGGAAAATTTTCCTTCTCGCAACAGAATAATTGCAGGCATGACACTCGGCACCATCGTTGTCGAGGCGCCCCTACGCTCGGGCGCACTAATCACCGCCAGAGTCGCGTTGGAATATAATCGCGAGGTAATGGCCGTGCCCGGAAAAATCGATTCACCTCTCAGTAAGGGCTCGAACCTGCTGATAAAACAGGGTGCCAAACTTATCGAAAGCGTCGAAGACGTTACAGAAGCACTCGGGCACATTGGCCAACAGCTGCAGGAGCATGTCAGCGAATCGGCTGAAAAAACCCGTGAAAAAGTCGAAGCTCCGCTGTTCGATGTCAGCCAGCTTAAGCTAAGTGAAGCCGAAAAAATGATTTATGACTGCCTGAGCCACGAACCTGTGCACATCGAACAGATAATCGCCGAAGCAGACCTGTCCCCGGGCAGCATCAATGCAGGACTCATCTCGCTGCAGCTAAAAGGCCTTATTAAACAACTGCCAGGTAGCTCGTTCCTGAAAAATTAGAGCTTCTACGAACAAGGGCTCCCTTTATAAGCAAAACTAATTGCATAATCAATGCCGGTAATGAGTTCTTCAGGATTCGAGAACTTCCGACCGAAATGCCTGATATCGCATAACTTCTTTCTCAAAAACAAGTTATACCGAGATAAGGCCAGTGCTTGTCCTTAAATTTTGCGTAGTTCTACGTGTTTTTGGCCGTTTTGGCCTCTTAAAGTTGACTTGAAGGTACCGCCATGCTATACTAAAAGGTTCATGGTGAAGACAGCTAAGAAAACTCGGAAGAAACAGGCTAAGAAAAACCCTACCAAAAAGCCAGCCAAAACAAAAAAGCTCGCCGGGGTAAAAGCCAAAAAGGCCTTTAGCAGTTATAAACAGGCTATGAAGTACCTCTCTGAGCGCACCGATTACGAAAAGCAACAGCGCATCCGCTACAACAAAACTACATTTAGCCTGCAGAGAATGCAAAAATTACTCACTTCGCTCGGAAATCCGCATAAAAAACTAAGTACCGTGCACATAGGGGGCACAAAAGGAAAAGGCTCCACCGCCACTATGCTCGCAAAAATGCTCGAATCGAACGATTACAATGTCGGTTTGTACACCTCACCGCACGTGGTGCATTTGCACGAGAGGATTACAGTAAACTCGAAAATGATAACAGACTCTGAAATGCTCGGTCTGATGAACCGTATCCATGCGCCGGTCGAGAAAGTTTCAAAAGACGAACCGCCCAGCTTCTTTGAGATTATGACCGCCATCGCATTTTTGCATTTTCTCGACTTGGATGTCGATATCGCTGTAATCGAAACAGGGCTCGGTGGTAGACTTGACAGCACCAACGTCATCAAACCCGAACTCGTTGGAATTACAAGCCTGAGCCTCGACCATCAGCACCTGCTTGGCGGTACTCTGGACTGTATCGCAAAAGAAAAGGCCGGTATCTTCAAACGAGGCGTGCCTATTGTTACCGTCGAACAGGAACCTGAAGCCATGGGCGTGTTAAAATCACAGGCCCTCGCCGTAAAAGCTCCGCTTAGCGTTACCGGCGAAGATATCGATTTTTCCTACAGGTTCGAGACTTCACGCAAATGCGGGCCGCACACCAGAATCTGTCTGACTACAAAGACCAGCAAGTTTGAGCATCTACGCGTCCCCCTGTACGGAAAACACCAGGCTATCAACTGTGGACTCGCTCTGGCAATGCTCGACAAGCTGAAATCCATCGGTTACGAGATAGACAACGAAAAAGCTACAAAGGGACTGAGCACAATCTTTCTGGCAGGACGGATGGAGATGATTTGTGACGACCCGAGGATTATTATCGACGCCGCACACAATGCCGCCAGCATAAAGGCCCTGATGTACGCCATCGGCCAGAATATACCATACGACTCCATGGTCGTAATATTCGGTTGCAATGTGGACAAGGACATCACCGGAATGCTTGAACAGCTCCGGTACGGTGCCGACAAGGTAATATTTACACGAAGCAGTTCTCCAAAGGCAGCTTCGCCTCAGGAACTGACTGATAGATACACCGAAATATGCGGTAAAATGTGCCAGGCCGCCTCCAGCCTCGGACAGGCACTCCAACTGGCACAAAGTGCCATAGGACGCGAAGACCTCATTTGCATAACGGGCAGTTTCTACCTCATTGGTCAGGCTAAAGTACGCTTTCAAAAACTCGCCCGAAAAAACTAAAATGAACGCTGAAAAACCGCGTTGAACGCCGCCTGACCGACGTTCCTCAGTAACCAGTTGCATTTGTTTGAAGGATTTAGTATCCTGTGAGTAATATGTCTAATAAAAAGCTGCAAACCAATCTGACCGAGCATGGGGCAAACTTGACCGTAAAATAGAAAAACTGACGGAATAAGAGCCTTGAAAAGCTATAAAATCATATTTATCACAATAACGCTAATCGCAGCCTCTGCCACAGCAATACTGTTTATGCATGCCTGCAGACCCGCAACGAAGGAAAAACCAAACATCATCTTAATCAGCGTTGACACATTAAGGCCCGATTTCCTCGGCTGCTACGGCTATGAAAAAGACGTCTCACCAAACGTTGACAGCTTCGCTGCCGAATCTCTGCTGTTTGAAAACTGCCTTGCGCAGGCTCCCTCAACCGCCCCGTCGTGTTCAAGCTTTCTCAGTGGTTTTTTGCCACACGAAACAAAAGTCCCCAACAATAGTACCCTCGTTCCTTCGGGAGTTCCAATGGTAGCAAAAATACTTGACGAGAATGGTTACCGCACTTATGGAGTAGTGAGTAATTATGTCGTTCGTAAAATTAGGGGTTTTGGTCAAGGTTTCGATATCTACAATGACAAAATGGACCCAGTGGATCCTTGGAAAGATGCTGATGAAATATCAGTTAACAAGTATGTAGAATTTAATCAGAACAGAAATGACCCCAAAGATTTTATCAAACTGCATAACAGTTATAGAATTCTGACAGACCTTGGTTTTCAGAAGAAATTCAAAGAGGCTGAAAAACTTTACGAAAAAATTATTTTGGAATGGCCAGAGTTTTATCCAGCCACCTTTTTTATGGGCAGGCTGTATGTGGAGCAAAAGGATTTTTCGAGGGCTATTCCTTATCTGGAGCGAGTCGTCGAATTTGATCCCAATCACTTTGATGCCCATAGATTTTTGGGGAGAGCATATGTTGGAGTGCCCACTTCCGAGAATACTTATCTTGATAAGGCTATTAAGCATTGTAAAGAATCGATCCGGATTAGGCCTGAGGAACAACCATTATATGCTCTTATTTCAAAATTGCTTGAGCGTCAAGGGAAAATCGATGAAGCAATTACATATTTGGAAGAATTAGTCAAGCTAAACCCAGAGGCACTGGAAGCCCTATGTGATTTAGGAAAGCTTTATAGGAGTAAAGGCAATTACTCTAAGGCAGTGGAGTGCTATAATAGAGCTCTGCATTACAATCCTCAGATGTCCAAAGCGCATCACGCACTGGGTATTATTTATTTTAAACTAAACCGATACAATAAAGCTATTAGCGAATATAAGAAAGCTCTCGAGATAAGGCCTGATTATCCTGAGGCTCACCTCAATCTTGGTGTAGCTTTATCATGTCAGGGAATATTTGAAGAGGCTATATTGCACTATGAGAAGGCGCTTGAACTGCGACCTAATTGGCATGAAGCTAATATTAACTTGAATCTAACAAAAAAGAAAAAGGCGAAGGAAAAACTTCAAAGGACCAATGAGCAATAAATTGAGTAAAATAAAGAGTATTCGATGGTTGTGGTGTTTGTTAATGCTTTTGGTCATTGTGTGCATCGTATGGCTTTTTTTCAATTTAGATGTTTTTGATAGAAGTGTGAACCACATTATCCTGATCAGTATTGACACTTGTCGGCCTGATTATATGAGCTGTTACGGGTATCGGTACAAAACTACTCCAAATATCGATGCAATCGGGAGGGAAGGTATTGTTTTTACAAATACTATCACACCGGTGCCGCTAACCCTTCCGGCTCATGCATCTATGTTGACGGGGACCAATCCGCCATATCATGGTGTTCATGACAATAGGTTATTCGGACTTAGCCATGCCAATTTTACTTTGGCAGAGATTTTACGTTCCAAAGGCTTTGTGACAGCGGCCATCGTAAGCGGTTCCGACCTAGATTCACAGTTTGGTTTAGACCAGGGTTTTGATATATATGACGACGATTTTGAACGGGAGGATATACGGAAAGGGTATAGATTAACTGAACGCCCAAATATTGAAACAAGTCGTTTGGCTATCGAGTATCTGGAAAAACACAGAAGAAGAAAGAAATTCTTTATGTTTTTGCATTATTACAGTCCACAATTATTGTATCAACCACCTGGGCCATTTGCCTCCAGCTTTGGTGGAAACCTTTATGCTGGTGAAATTGCATATGCAGATTATTGTATTGGGCAGGTTGTTGAGAAGTTAAAGGGTTTAGGTCTTTATGAATCCTCTCTGATTATTGTTACAAGCGACCACGGTGAAATGCTAGGTGAGCATGGGGAAGAAGACCATGGTTATTTCATTTACCAAAGTGCAATTAAAGTTCCTTTAATTTTTAAGCCGCCGGGGCAAGTGAAAGCAAAGAGAGTAGATGAGTTGACGGGGTTGATAGATATCGTTCCTACTGTTTGCCGGATGCTGGGTTTGCGAATACCATTAGAAGTAGAGGGAGATGACCTTTCACCTTATTTTGGTGAAGGACAATACACAAGAGGAGAGAGATATCTGTACTGCGAAAGTTACACTCCAAGAAAATATAATTGTAATGATTTGAAAGGTGTGGTTACAAACCGCTGGAAATATATCCAAACTCAGAGGCCTGAGTTGTATGACCTGCAAATGGACCCGGGAGAATCCAATAATTTAGTGACTAAGGAGTCCGAGAAAGTAAATTTGTTAAAAGGACATTTGAAGATAATCTTGGGTGATATTTTCCGCTACCGCCCAGAGAGGATAGCTGAAAATACTACTTCGTGCGCAATTGATATTCTAAAACAACACGAACAGGGCAATTTCTTCATGTGGATTCACTATCAGGACCCGCACGGACCGTACACACCAAAATCGCCTTACGACAAAATGTTCCTGACAAAGGACAAAAAACCCCTCAATCTCAAATTTAACAGCACCAACGATGGCCTCAATGGTATCCCATTATACCAGCAGCTCCCAGATCGAACAGACTTCAATTACTACATCTCACAATACGATGGAGAGATTAGATACTTTGACGAACATTTCGGCAGATTGATTGAGACCCTCAAAGAACTCGGCATGTACGAAGACAGCCTTATAATGTTCACCGCTGACCACGGCGAGGCCATCGGCGAACACAACTATTTCTTCGTGCATGGGCACAATCTCGACCACTGCCTCCTTCACGTCCCACTCTTGATTAGGTACGGGGGACTCGCTCCCGGAAAAAGAAACGAATTCGTCCAACTGCTCGACATAGTCCCAACTATCCTTGAACAAGCCGACATAAAGAAAACCCATCAATACCGGGGACGTAATCTTCTCGT